>JBDSSR010000188.1:0-2376 GCA_039928675.1 Sphingomicrobium sp.
GCCATTCGCTGAGGGCGTTGACCACCGACACGCCAACCCCGTGGAGGCCGCCGGAGACCTTGTAGGCATTGTCTTCGCTGGTGTTCTCGAACTTCCCGCCGGCGTGGAGCTGGGTCATGATGACCTCGGCCGCGCTGACGCCTTCTTCGGCGTGGATCCCGGTCGGAATGCCGCGGCCATTGTCCTCGACGCTGACCGATCCGTCGGGGTTGAGGGTAATCAGAACCCGGTCGCAATGCCCGGCCAGCGCCTCGTCGATGGCGTTGTCTGAGACTTCGAACACCATGTGGTGAAGGCCCGAGCCGTCATCGGTATCGCCGATGTACATGCCGGGGCGCTTGCGAACCGCGTCGAGGCCCCTGAGGACCTTGATGCTGTCGGCGCCATATTCATTGGCGTTGGGACTATTGGGATCGGGGTCGGTTGCCATGGTCGAGATATAGGGATTCGCCCGGAGAAGTCACGCGCGCACGCGTGCACGCGGGCAGGAGAGAGTGGGCGTCGGCTCTAGGTCGGAAACTTCAGCCGCGTGAGCAACGCGGCGTAGCGCGGGTCGCGGCGGATTGGGTCAAGGAAGGGATCGAATTTGAGGTAGACCAGCCCGCCGTCTCCCCAGCGGACCGCAGCGTCAAGCTCTGCAAACGCGTTCTCGAGGTCACCGAGCTGCGCGTGGATTTCGGCATGTTGGTAGCTGGTTCCCGCGCCATATGCCCGCTTCATCTCCGCGAGCAGTTTCATCGCTCCGCTACGGTCGCCGGTTCGGGCGGCGAGGATTGCCAAGCGCGATGCGCGAATCGCACCCTCATTGGTCGATTCATATTCGGCTTTTGCCCGGGCCGGTTGGCCGAAAAGCAGAAAGGCGTCGCCGATCTGCGCGTGATTTGAAATCTCTTCGGGTCGAAGCGACAGCGCCTTCCGGCCTGTCTCGATCGCTTCGCGATATTTCCGTGCGAACGTGAGCAAGAATGCCTTGCTGCTGTAACCGGCGGCGCGGAGCGGATCGAGCGCAATTGCGCGATCGGCGAGCCGAAGACCCGCTTCGACGTTTTGAACATTTCCAACGATGCTAGCGGTGATTACCACAACGAACGGTTCATCGGGTGAAAGTGCGATTGCGTGCTCGGTCGCGCGCAAAGCGCTCGCGAAGTCGAGACGCGCCATTTCAACCTCAGAAAGGACAGAGTAGGCGCGACCCCATGTCGGCGCGATTGCGATCGCGTTCCGGGCGGCGGCATAGGCCTGGGCCCGTTGCTCCGTCGCCTCGCGAAACGTTCGTGCGGCATCGGCCCAATTACGGTGCACTGACGATTTCGCGAGGAAGGCGCCCGCGTAGCCTGGATCGCGGGTGATCGCCGCCTCTGCCAATGCAAGCGCTCGCCGAAAAGCATCGAAACTGTCTGCTCTATCAAGGGTCCGCCATGACTGCAGGATCATATCCTCGGCCACGGGATCGGTTGTGCCGCCGAGCGTCAGCGCGGCGCTTTTTGCGGCCCCCAGCGCGATGCTCAGAGCGCCCGCCACTTGAGTGGCGATGTCAGTCTGGATTTTGATCGTGTCTCCCGGCGCGCGATCGTAATTCTGCGCCCATTTCTCCACCCCGTCCTTGCCACCAACAAGCTGCGCCGCGACCCGGATTGTCTCGGGCGAACGGCGGACGCTGCCGGTGAGGATATTGGCGACGCCGAGCTTGGCCGCGGCGGCCGGGATCTCCAGGTCCTTGACCGCATCGCACGAGGCCTTGCCAATCACTTGCATCCCGACCCGCGACAGCGCGCCACGTAATTCCTCGGCAATCCCGTCGGAAAAATAGGCCTGCCCCGGATCGCCCGACATGTTGGAGAAACTCATCACCGCAATGCGGGTCGATGCAGCAGCTGCGCCCGGCTTGAGCAAGGCCCAGCCACCGGCCCCGGCGACCGCCAGAGCGCCGACACCCCCGGCCATTACGGTCCGCCGTGATATCTTCGGATCTGCGACCGCGACCTGCCGCACAACAGGCGCGTCGCGGGTTAGATGCGCGTTGACGGCATTGACCAGTGCGATGAAGCGGGGGTCGGTCCGCTTGCCCTTCCATCCGACCAGGGACAGCGCCTGGACCTCGCCGAATCCAAGCGGCGATTCAACGTCGTCGAGGCAGATCGGGACATAGGAGCCGCGGCGCTTGGCGCGGGTCGCCTCGTCGCGGACGAAGTGGCCCTCGGAACCGACAGACCGCTCGCTCCACGCGACGATTACGCAGCGCGCTGCGTCAAGATGCTGCTGTATTTCCTCGCGCCAGTCGGTCCCGCCGCCGATGTGAGCATCCCACCAGACATCGAAGCCCTCAGCCTGAAGCGCTGCGACCAACGGCTTCAGCCGGGCGCGATCTTCGGCCTT
>JBDSSR010000189.1:0-4061 GCA_039928675.1 Sphingomicrobium sp.
TGACCGACAGCGTCAGCTCGGGCTTTGCAGCAAGCGGGTGCCAGTCGAACGATGCGTTGACCACGGTATAGCCGGGCGTCGGAGTTTCGATCGGAGCGGTGCGGTTCTGGGCGGTGACATGCTCGACTTCGATCCGGCCATCGACATCACCGCGGGTTCCGCTGAGGCCGGAAAGCAGGCGCAGCGGCGGAATCTGGGGCGCGGGGCCATAATTTTCGATGGTTGCGCGAACCCCGTCGGCGACCAGTTCGCCCCTCCAGTCGATTCCGGCCAGCGTGCCGAGGCTGGCATCGCCTTCGACTTCAAAGCCGTAATAATCGGCCTTGCCCTGGAGGAAGCGATATTCGGGAAGATTGTCGCGAACAATCCCGGTCGGCGCTTCGGAAATGAAGCTGGCGTAGCGGCTGTAATAGATGCTGCCCTGAACGTGGACCGGGCCGGTCATGTGATGAAGGCTAAGCTCGGCGCCGTTGCTGCGTTCGATGCCGAGCGTCGGGTCGCCGACGAGGAACTGCGCGCTTCCGCCGTGAGCGCCGTTGGCGAACAATTCCTGGATCGAGGGCGAGCGCTCGCTGTGCGATAGCGACAGTCCCAACTGCCACGCTGGCACCACTTCGTAACTCCCGCCGATCGAGACCGAGGCCGGGCTGAACGATCGCGAGAGTGGCGAAGCGCCAACCGGGCCGCCATTGGCGGCGATGACGGCGTCCTGGTCGGCGTGAACCCGGTTCGATTCGATCCGCCCGGCAGCCTCCAGCCTGAGCGGTCCGCGGACCAGAGATTGAAGCGTGAACAGGGCCAATTTGCCCTCCCGGCTGTCGGGCAGATATTTCTCGTCGCCGCGAATTCTTGCGTCCTGGTCGCGGTACTGGATCCCGCTGGTTCCGCCCCAGCCCGAGTGATCGGCCTGGACGAGGTCCGCGCGCACTTCTCCGCCGTCGCTGTAGAAGCTGGTCCCGATGACTCCATCGGCATCCAGTTCGTCATGATGATATGCTGAAATGCCGCCGCGCAACTCCGCCATTTGGAAAAAGCCGGCGACGGGCACGTTTGCGCGGATGTCGCCGCGGTTCTGGTGGGCATCGATGATCGGCGTTTCGGCCGAAATCGCCGGATCGAGCGAGAAGCGGATCGGAACGCCGTATTTCGCGTCATGGTGGCTCAAGGAAACGCCGATGTTGAGATCGCCGGCGACATAAGCCAGCCCGGCCGCGGCATCGTCGCTTCGCCCGGCGGTATTGGGCAGCGTGCCTTTGAGGCTCGCAAGCGCCTCGATCGAAGGATCGGAACTCGCCAGGGCCTGCGCCCGCAGCGGCTCCGACAGCAAATATCCACCAACGTGAAGGTCGTCATATTGCGAATAAGCACCGTCGAGGTGGATCGCGAAGTGGCGCCCGGCGGGAAGCTCAATGCCGACATTGCCCGATCGCTCGGTCGCCGCCGAACCAAAATTGAGCAGGATATCGGCGGTTGGACGGTCCGGCACCTTTCGCGGAATTCGCCCATCGGTGATGTTGACGACGCCACCAATTGGCGATGGCGCATAGATCAGTGCGCCGGGGCCGCGGAGCAGCTCGATCCGCTCGGCGGTCAAGGGATTGATGGTGACGGCGTGATCAGGATCGGACGTCGACAGATCGAGGCTGCTGATCCCGTCGATCAGCACCGGCGCCCGGTCGCCCTGCTCGCCGCGAAGGATCGGTCGCGACGCCGACGGGCCGAAGCTCGAGGCGCTGACTCCCGGCAAATCGGCCAGCAGGTCGCCAAGCCCGGGCTTCATGTCGTGGGTCATTTCGTCCTGGTCGAGGACCGTCACTCCGCCAAGCACGTCGGGCGTGCGATTGCGGGTACCGGTGACGACAATTGCGTCGTCATCGTCATGTCGGTCGGGATGCGCCGCCGCCGCGTTGGCCGACTTCGGCGGAGCGTCGTTGTCGTCCCCATCATCCTCATGCGGGGGCTGGGCGCGCTGCTGCGGCGCGGCCTGCTGCGCAAGGCCGGGTGACAGTGGAACAAACATGGCGGCGGCAGCGCCGGCGAGCAGAAAATTGCGAGTCAATGAGGTCCAGTCCGGCTTTGGCGAGACCGCGTTAAAGTGGATGATATATTATCGCAATACGGGCTTTGGTGAAAAGTCTTGCAACTTCGACCGGCGGTGGTTTGGTTTCGGCGAACGGCTCGGCTAGGCCGCTGGCCATGTCCGCGCACGCCCACGATCACGCGCCCACCGATTACGGCCGCGCCTTTGGCATCGGGATCGTCCTCAACCTTGGCTTCGTCGCGGTCGAGGGCGGTTATGGGATCGTCGCCAATTCGATGGCGCTGGTTGCCGACGCCGGCCACAACCTGTCGGACGTCCTCGGGCTGGCGATTGCCTGGGGCGGCGCGCGAATGACCCGGCTGTCGCCGTCCCCGCGCTTTTCCTACGGCCTCAAGAAGGCCTCGATCCTGTCGGCGCTGATAAATGCACTTCTGCTGCTGGTCGCGGTCGGCGCAATCGCTGCCGAAGCGATCCGCCGGCTGATCCACCCGGCGGCGACGCAAGGGCACACGGTAATCGCGGTCGCGCTTGCAGGAATCGTGGTCAACGGGATTACCGCCTGGCTGTTTGCAAGCGGGCGCCACGGCGACATCAACTTGCGCGGCGCCTTCCAGCATATGGCCGCCGATGCCGCGGTCTCGGCAGCGGTCGTCGTCTCGGGGTTTGTCATCCTGTACACCGGCCAGTTGTGGGTTGACCCGGTCACCGGGCTTGCGGTCGCCGCAGTGATCCTGTGGGGCAGCTGGGGCCTGCTTAAGGAGTCCGTTGGAATGACGCTTGCCGGCGTGCCCGACGGAATCGCGCTCGACGAGGTCGAAGCCGAACTCGGCCAGCTCCCCGGAGTGGTCGCCGTCCACGACCTCCATGTCTGGCCTCTGAGCACGACCGAGACCGCGCTGACGGCGCATCTGTTCGCACCACAGGTCACGTCGGCCGACGAGCTGCTCGAGGCCGCCCGAACCATCCTCCACGACCGCTTCGGCATCATGCACTGCACGCTCCAGGTCGAACGCCACGATCTCGACCACAGCCATTGCTGATGAACCTGGTGACCCACCTTGAATGCTCGCTCACCGGCGAGCGCTATCAGCCCGGGCAGGTGCATAACCTCAGCCGCGCGGGCAAGCCGCTGCTGGTTCGCTACGACCTCGTCGCGGCGGCCCGGACGCTGAACCGCGACTCTATTGCCAGGCGCCAGCCGGGGATGTGGAAATGGCGCGAGCTTCTGCCCAACGATGGCGAACCGGTCAGCCTTGGCGAACCCGAAACCCCGATCCTCGCATTGCCTCGAACCGGTGGGGCAAATCTGCTGGTCAAGGATGAAGGCCGGCTTCCAACCGGATCGTTCAAGGCGCGCGGGCTGGCGATGGCGGTGACCATGGCGCGGCAATTGGGAATCGTCCGAATCGCAATGCCGACCAACGGCAACGCCGGCGCAGCGCTCGCCGCTTATGGCGCGCGGGCGGGGATCGAAACGGTGGTCATCTGTCCTTCCGAAACGCCCGAGATCAATGTCACCGAGACCGCGGCCTATGGCGCCCGGGTGTTCGTCGCCGACGGCCAGATCGACGATTGCGGTGCGCTGGTCGGCAAGGGCGCTGCGGCCGGGCTGTGGTTCGATTGCTCGACCTTGAAGGAGCCCTATCGGCTCGAAGGCAAGAAGGTCATGGGGTTGGAGCTTGCCGAGCAGCTTGGCTGGGAACTGCCCGATGCGATCTTCTATCCGACCGGCGGTGGAACCGGCCTCATCGGCATGTGGAAGGCGTTCGACGAGCTTGAGGCGGTCGGGCTGATCGGCCCCAAACGGCCAAGGATGTACGCGGTCCAGGCGCAAGGCTGCGCGCCGATCGTCCGCGCCTTCGATGCCGGCGAGGAGTTCGCCGAGCGCTGGAAACATGCCGCGACCGTCGCCACCGGGATTCGCGTTCCCAAGGCGGTTGGCGACTTCCTCATTCTGCGCGCCGTCCGCAATAGCGGCGGCAGCGCGATCGCAGTCAGCGAAGACGCAATCGTCAAGGGT
>JBDSSR010000190.1:0-2927 GCA_039928675.1 Sphingomicrobium sp.
ACCGCTTCGGACAGCGATCCAGCCGAGACATTGCGAAGCTGGATCGAGCATGACCCCGCCGCCGTCGCCTGGACCTGCGTGATATAGCTGTTCGAGGTCGCGCCCGAGGCGATGGTCACCAGCACAACATCGGTTGCCGCAATCTGCGAATTGGTCAGTGTGAAGGCGGCGCTGGCCGAAGCCGCAAGCGCCGCCGCGTTCATCGTCACCTGCCCGGACAGCTTGTTGAGCGTAACCCCGGTTGCCTTGCTCGTCGCCTGGGTGACGGTTCCGCCCGCACCGGTCACATAGCCGATGTTGCCAGTGCCGTAGCCGGAGTAGAGCGCCTGCCACGTTCCCGGCGAGCCTGCGGTGGTGCAATTCCACCCGATCAGGCCCGCCGTTGATCCCCGATAGAGCGTGAACTCGCCCTGCCCGTGCGCCCCGGTTGAGGGCGCGGCATTATCGACCCGAAGCTGGCGGGCAGTGGTGATTGCGGTGCTGCCGTCCGTCACCATCAAAGCGCGTGGGACGAAGGCATAAGGGACATTGGCACCAGTCCCGAACTGGTCGCTCGTCGTCGGGCCGGTTACGCGATAAGCGACCTGCGTCGTGAGGTTTCCGTTGTAAGTTAGATAATAATTTGTCCCGTTAAGAATCCCCCCCAAGCCGAAGGGCATGATTGTCGGTTCATATCCCGTCCAAATCCGGTTGCCTGAATTTCCATTCTGGTCGCCAAGCCGCGCATCGACCGTTCCGGAAAGCGCCTGATAGCAGCTAAGCGTTGACGCCATGCCGTTTGAACCGCCCCTGATGACGGCGAACTTGCCATTGGCCCATGTCTTGAGTGACAGCTTCCCGCCAAGGACGACATCGGACGCCGCTCCCTGCATCGGTGCCTGGCCGGTGCTTTCGGCATAGCAACCGCTGAACAGGTTGGACCCGCCACCGATGGCGCAACCGCCCGAACGAACGAGAATACCCGAGAACCACAGCGGAATGCCAGTGTTCGTGGCTCCGGCGCCTTCATAAGCCCACCATGTATTGTCGGCGGTCGTTCCTGACGGCGCATTGGTCGATGCCCCGACTTCCTGCCCGGAAATGGCGAAATAGCGGTTGGTCCCGTCACTGACGCGCGACACCGGGTTTACCGTGCCGTCGTTCCACGCGCTCGATCCAGCCGTCGCAATTTCAATTCCGAAGAACATCGAACCGATGGTGCCAAGGCTCTTGATACCCCATTCGCGGTTGTTGTTGAACGATCCGCCAAGGTTTACGCACTGGCCGGTATTGTTGCCGGTATAGGCCATGCCGTTGCGGCTGCCCCAGCCGTGGCAGTTGAGAAAGGTCGAACTGTTGGCGTTGCCCAGAACCCCGGCGGTATTGGCCTCGATCCGGAACGCGTCGCCAGCGAAATTGCTGATCGCGATATTGCGGCAATGAACCTGCGCCCTGACATGAAGCCCGTAATACTCGGCCTCGGCGGCGGAGAAATTGCCCTCGATTCCAAGGTCGCTGATCGAGCTTTGATCGCCACCAGCGTGAAGAACCGCGTCCCCTGTGGAAATGCCCGAGGTGTTGGTCGATTGGACGCGAAGCCCGCCGCAGTCGTAAAACTTGAGCCGCGTCCCGCCTGAAACCGCACTGACCGAGACATGGCCCATGCCGCTCCCGCGAATGTCGATTGCGCCCTTGTCGATGTCGAGCGCTTGCGAAAACTCATAGGTGCCAAGCCCGAAGCGAAGGGCATAAAGCCCGCTGAAATTGGAAAGCGCGTTGGCCTTGAGAGCCGACAGGATCGACATCGCCGCAGTCCACGCGGCATTATTGGCGGTCGAATTGGCACCCGGCGCGCCCGAATTGCCTTCGACCCCGCCGAACCAGTTGAACTGCACTTCGCCATTGAACTTGCGAACCCAGGCGCCCGAAGCGCCGGTCGTGTCGGACGCCGGGGCGACATAGAGCCCCTGGGCGGTATCGGCGGTAACCTTGGCTGAGAGGTTGGAACCGTCGAACACGAACATGCCTTCGCGGCCCTGCTCGCGCAGCATCGCCGCGCCTGCGCCATTGCCGGCGGCCAGCGCGGCGCGGTCGGCATGAGCGACTGCAAAGCGCGCGGCATAGGCCCGCACAGCTCTTTGCGTCGGAACCCTTGAATCGCTGTCGCTTGCAAGCCCGGCATCGGCGTCGCTTGTCAGCAGGCTTGCGCTGCCAAGCCCAAGCGCTGCGCGCGCGTCGCCGGCCGAGGCCGCGGTGAGCAGACTTCCGCCAAGCTCGGTCGCATTGCCGAGCATCGCGTCGGCGGCATCGAACCATTCGGCCGCCGCGATCAGCGCCACCGATTTCGCGCCGCTGGTGAAGTTGGTTTTGGTCCCGCTGATGGGGTCGCGGCTGATGGTCCCGGTCGACGTCAGCGTCCCGCGACCGACTTCGCGCTCGGCCGGCTTGTCCACTCCGATCGCCGAATAATAGAAGCTGTCGCCCGTGCTCAGCGCCGCGGCGAAGCTTGAATAGCCGTTGACCGCCGGGCCAGGCGCGAAATCGCCGGTTCCGACCGTGGTCGTATAATTGCGCACGAGATCGACAAACCTCGGCTTGAACGCCTGCGCCATTGCGGCTCCTCACATCTTGCAAAAAATCAAGGGGGCGAGCGCCAGGGGAAGCGCCCGCCCCCGCCGGCGTCAGGCGAACTTCAGCAGCTTGATGCTTTCCGAATTCACCACTTGCCCGCCGATCCGCTTGGTCGCGTAGAAGTGGACGTACGGCTTGTGCGTGTAGGGATCGCGAAGGATCGCCGTCGCATTGCGCTCGGCGATGACATATCCCGCCTTGAAGTTGCCGAACGCGATCGACAGGCTGTTTGCAGCGATGTCGGGCATATCCTCGGCCTCGACCAGCGGATAGCCGAGCAATGTCGACGGCTGGCCGGCGCTCAGGCTCGGCTGGAA
>JBDSSR010000191.1:0-7222 GCA_039928675.1 Sphingomicrobium sp.
GCGGGATCCCGGTGATATTCAGAACTGGCGCAAGGGCCACGAGGGCGCAGGCGGTGATGGCAATGCGCCGCCACCTCATCGACCTTCGTCGCGACCTTCCGGGCTCGCGCGGGGCCGGGTTCGACCAGCGAACCGGGCAAGTCGTGCTGCTCGTCCGGAGCGAGGATGCGCAACGCTTCGGGCTCGACGCAATCCGCGCCCGGGCCGAAGCGGTCAGCGGGGTCCCGGTGCGGGTCGCAATCAACGATCTCGACGAAGCCAATATGGCCACCGACGTCAGCACAATGATCGAGGGCGGAGTCCGCCTCGAGGGCTTTCAGGACGGCCACCGCCGGATGTGCACCTCAGGCTTTGTCGTCAACGACGGCTCCCGCGATGCAATTGCAACCGCCGCCCACTGTCCCGACGAACTGATCTGGCGGGACGAGCAGGGCGAACAGGTGCCCCTCGTTTTCACCGGCCAGTGGGGCGTCGCCTACCAGGACGTGCAGATCAACCTCAGCCCAGGTCCCGCCGGAGCTGTGTTCTACGCCGACCGCTCGGTGGGCGAACGTCGCTCGGTGTCGACCTGGCGCAATCTTGCAAGCACCCGCGCCGGCGACTTCGTCTGCCACTGGGGTGAAAGCTCTCGTTACAGCTGCGGCCAGGTCGAGCTGACCGATTATGCGCCGCCGGGTGAGCTGTGCGGTGGCCCATGCCAGCCAAGCTGGGTCACGGTCGAAGGGCCCTCGTGCGTCCCCGGGGACAGCGGCGGGCCGGTATTCAGCGGATCGGTAGCGTTCGGCATCGCCAAGGGCATCAACCGCCGCTCGGACGGGCGCTGCGCATTCTATTATTACATGTCGACCGATTTCCTGCCGCCGCCATGGCGGCTGCGCTACACCGGCGATGCCGGCACGCCCCGGCGTTAGACGGCGACGCTGTCGCCTCGTATCTGGTCCCCGGGGATCTGTTCGCTTCCCGGAACCGGTTCGGCCGGATCGTTGCCGATCTTCACGACGCGATTGTCCCCGTCGACATGGACGACCCGCGGCAACATCGCCCGCGCCTCGGCATCGGTCACGAGGGTGTAACTCATGATGATGATCATGTCGCCCGGGTGGACGAGGTGGGCGGCGGCACCATTGATTCCGATCACTCCACTGCCCGCCGGGCCGGGAATGACGTAGGTCTCGATACGCGCGCCATTGGTCACGTCGACCACTGCGACCTGTTCGCCTTCAAGCAGATCGGCGGCTTCCATCAGCGCCGCGTCGAGCGTCACCGAGCCGACATAATGCAGGTCGGCCTGGGTCACCGTCGCGCGGTGGATTTTGGACTTCATCATGATCCGCATCACAGCAACGCAGTCCCTCAATCACCGATCGCCAAGCCACTCGTCCTAAACAAAGCCACTCGGCCTCAACAGGCGGCTCGTACTAAATTTGTATCCGTTCGTCGAATATCAATGCTGCGCTGCAACAACGCACTTGCAGCATGAGGCGCAAAACCCCAATTCTTGGCTGCGCTCGTTGGCGGAAAATCCCAACGGGCGTTCGGCGCCGGTAGTCAGGGCACTGATAATTGGCCTTTTGGAAGGTTTGGCACGGAAATTGCTGAGTAAACGGCATGAACCCTTTGCCCACGGAGTTGACGATGAATACGCAAGATAATCCGGTCTCACTGCCGATGCGGCACCACACCATCCTTGGTGTGTGCGAAGCGATCGGCGAGGATTTCGGGTTCAACCCGACCTATTTGCGGGTCCCGTTCGCGGCTACCGTCCTGTACAGCCCGACTTACGCAGTCCTTGCCTATTTCGCGCTTGGCCTGGTGGTTCTGATGTCGCGCCTGCTGTTCCCGAAGGCCCGGCCGGCCAGTGTCGAACTGCCGCTTGCAGAGGCCGCGGAAGCGCCCGCTAATGAGCAGCACGCGCTGGCCAAGGCCGCCTGATCGCCGCCTTAAAAGTCGCCGCGGGCCCCAGCACGGGCTTCGAGCAGGTCAAGCAGTGCGCGATGCTGAAGGAGCAACTGCTCGGCGCCGAAGGCCAGCGCCCGGGCGTTTGCCGGGGTAGCGGCCGAACGCTCGATCACTTCGATGACCGAGGCCTCATCGGGTAGCGAGGGAGCCGGGATATCGGTCCCTGCCCGGGATGCAGCGCGATCGAGAAGCCGGCGGATCGGCCACCAATCGCCAACCAGCGCGGTCGCTGCGCCAAGTGCGCAACCATCGCGTTCCGACATCGCCAGCGTTTCCAGCGCGTTTCGCGCGGCGACCAGGGTCGCTTCGCTTTGCGCGGCGCCGGGCGTGCTCGGGGTCGGCCCGACCGCGGACGTCAGGCGGACCAGGTAAAGCCGTTCGCGTTCAAATGCGTCGGAAGCGCGGGCAAGCCAGTCCTGGGTGTCGCCTTTGGGGCAACGTCCAAGCGCAAGTTCGATGAGTCCGGGGTAGCGCCCGTGGATGCTGCACAACAAATGGACTGCGTCGGCAAGGTCGCGGGCGCTGTGTGCGGCGCCGGCGTCGATCAGCGCATTGAGGTGCGGATGGCGAGCGCAGCCGTGACCCGCCACTCGGGCGAGCTCTGCTTCGGCAACGCTGACCAACGGTTGGTCGACGGACCGGTTGAGTGCCATTCCCATCCCCTCAAGTTCCGGCTTTTACAAAGCCGCGTTCCGCACTTGTAGCGCAAGGGGCGTAAAGAGGAGGTTTATGCGGGCGTAAGCTTTTGCAAACCTTGCCTCACCAATGCCGCTTAATCGTCGCGGTAAGCCAGCTCGAAATTGCCCCAGCGCCGCCCCTTGATCCACAAGGGGACATAGATGTTCTTCACCGGAATCCAGCGATCGCCGAGTTCCATCCGGTAGGTTGCAAGGGTCGCCGGCTTGTCGCTTGCAAGCGCTAGCCGGGTCTGCTCGTCGATCATTACCCGCTTGTTGCGGCAATGCTCGTCGTTCCACACCGGGTCGGGTCCCGGCGGTTGGCTGCGTTCGGTCAAATGGGTTGGAAGATAGCCGTTCATGTCGCCAATGGCCGAACCGATGATCCGCCCATCCGCGGTCTTGGTGCGATCGAGGATCGGTCGGACGAGAGCGTCGGCCGCGTCGTTGAAGCGGACGTCATACTGGACCGGGTTGGTGCCTTCGATCATTCGATAGTCGTGGTCGAACACGTCGTCGGCGGTCAGCTCGCCCTCATCCATCGCGCGCTCGATGGCGTGCTGGATCGCCCGGCAGGTTTCCTGGGCACTGAGAATGAAGGGCGTGTCATCGATTTCCGCGCCCGAATTGGCAAGCGTGTCGAGCATGGTGTTGGACACCAGTTCAAGGTGCGCCAGGCGCTTCTGAGCGCTTTGCAGATTCTGACCGTTTTCGCGCGCGTCGGCGGCAAATTCGGTCAAACCCGCCTTGACCCGATCGACGCTGGTCTGAATCATGCTGGTCGAATGGGCGATGCCTTCGGTCTGGCGATCGACCATTCCGACGATTTCGCTGACTTCGCGAACGGTTGCGCTGATCGTTCCGAACCCGCCCTGGGCAGCGCGGCTGCGCTCGACGCCGGTCTTGATCTCGGTCGTGACCGCGCCAGCCTCGCGCGTCAGTTCGCCGATTGTCGATGCGATCTGGCTGGTCGCCGCGCGGGTGTCGTGGGCAAGCTTTTTCACTTCGGCCGCAACGACTGCAAAGCTTCGTCCGGCATCGCCTGCACGAGCCGCCTCGATCGTCGCGTTGAGCGCAAGCATGTTGGTCTTGCGGGCAATCGTCTCGATCGTCGAGGAGACCATCTGGACCTGGTTCATTGCGGCGGCAAAGCCGGCCATTCGCTCGCCGAGCTGGACAACCAGGTCAGTCAGTCCCTTGAACCCGTCGATCGTTCCTTCAATGGCCTCGCGCCCGGCATCGAGCTTGGCCTTGGCCTGTTCGGACAACAGCCGGGCCTCATCGGTCGAATCGCTGACGCGGGCCTGGTCGCCCATCAGCCGGGTGGTGACGTCTTCAAGCCCGTCGAGCATCTTCATATGCTCACCGATGCGATCGGACACGCCTTTGACGTAACCGGCGACATCGCTGCATTCCATGGACAATGAGCCGCAATCGCGCGCAACCGCACGAATGGCGTTCTCGGTGACTTGTTCAATTCCTTGCGTAGCCATCGAAGGCGCGCTCCCCACAGCAGGTTCAAGCCTGGAATAGGGGCAACCTCCTACTTCTTGGTTAACCAACCGCGCCGGCGGTTCAGTACATCAGGAACCTCGAGCGCTCCTCGGTCCAGGCCCGCTCGTCCGGGTCGGCCAAAGTGTCGAGGTCACCCGGCCCGGCCTGGGGATCGTCGACCCAGTCACGCAGCAGGGTCGAGCCATTGATGACGTCGATCGCCAGCCTGTCGAAGACATATTCGTAGGCAAAGTCGCGCCACAGCGGATAATCGGGCCAAAGCGTGCGGATCGCCTTGAACGCGAGCGACTGGAGCCGCCATGGCCGAAACGCCTGGTGATCGTAAAATCGGCCTTCGGCGTGGATGAAAAGACCGCTGCACATCTCGCCGCCATGCTTGTGGAAGGTCGGCTGGAAGGTCACTTCGCGAACCTTGCAGCCGGCCAGCCAGCCCGGCGCGATCGCTTCCATTTCGGCCATGATGCGCCGCGGCTCGAGGTCGGGCGCACCGAACAGCTCAAGCGCCCGCGTCGTTCCCCGGCCTTCGCTTAAGGTGGTTCCCTCGAGCATCACCGTTCCGGCATAGGCCCGCGCCATGTTGACGTTGGCGGCGTTCGGGCTGGGGTTGATCCACACCCGCTCGGGCGGCCAGCCGAAGCCCGGCGCCTGATCGGGCTCCCAGCCGGTCATTTCGATCACCCGGTAATCGACCTCGAGCTTGAACCGGTCGATGAACCAGTAGCCAAGCTCGCCAAGCGTCATTCCGTGGCGCATCGGCATCGGCCCGGCGCCGACGAAACTTTCCCACCCTTCGCGCAAAGTCAGGCCCTCGACCGGGCGACCCGCCGGGTTTGGCCGGTCCAGTACCCACACGCTCTTGCCGTGCTCGGCCGCTGCCTCAAGGACGTAAAGCAGGGTCGTGATAAAGGTGTAGATGCGGCAGCCGAGGTCCTGCAGGTCGACCAGGATGATGTCGAACGTGTCCATCGACTGGGCCGTCGGGCGGCGCACTTCGCCATACAGGCTGAACACCGGAATTCCGTGAAGCGGATCGGTGAAGTCGTCCGTTTCCACCATATTGTCCTGCTTGTCGCCGCGCAGCCCGTGCTGCGGCCCGAAGGCTGCGGTGACATTGACCCCCGCTGCGACCAGCGCGTCGAGGCTGTGGGTGAGATCGCGCGTAACCGACGCCGGATGCGCCAGAAGCGCAACACGCCTGCCCTCCAGCGAACGGCGAATTTCGGGCTCGGCAAGCAGCCGGTCGATACCGAACAGGGTCATGGGCCGCTGCTTAAGCCAGGCGCGCGGTGAAGCAACCGGGATCGTGGAAATCCGGCTTCTCGCCGCCGTGACCAAGCGCCCAATAGGATTTCCGCCCGTCGCTTTCCTCAAGAACCGCAGACAGGCCCAGTTCGAGGTCGGCATTTGCCGGGACCGCGATCGCCGCTCCAAGCCCCCACCATGTCAGATTGTCTTCGACCCGGATGTAGGGCTCGGCCGCTTGCCCCTCGACCATGCCTTCGCGCCGGGCAGTAAAGTCATAGGCCGCCCATTGCCCCGACGGCGAAAAATTCCATTCTCGGTAGGCCTCGCCGCCGGCCGGGCGAAGGAACGCCTCGAAGCAGGTGGTTTGCCACAGTCCATCCGCGCGGGCCGCATCGGCGATCGGTTCGGGCACTGCAAACCGGCTCATCGCGGCCCCCACTCCGAACCAGATACTGGTCGTTGCGACCGCCGCCAGCGATCCGGCGTGCTCGACATTGGCCCAGACCTTGAGGTCGGGGTCGGACGGCGGCGTCGCCGGGTGCGGGGTCAGGATCAGCTGCATTGGACCAGGTAAGCCCGGGAAGGTTGTGGGTTCGCGACGGCTATTCTAACCGCGACCCATGGCTTCCTACAAATCATCCCTGCTCCGTCTGCTCGACGAGCGCGGCTACATCCATCAGCAGACCGATGCCGACGCGCTGGACTCGCTCGCGGCTGAGCAGCCGGTGACCGCCTACATCGGGTTTGATGCAACCGCGCCGTCGCTCCACGTCGGCAGCCTTGTCCAGATCATGATGCTCCGCCGGCTTCAACAGACCGGCCACCGGCCGATCGTCCTGATGGGCGGCGGGACCACCAAGGTCGGCGACCCGAGCGGCAAGGACGAAAGCCGCAAGATCCTGACCGAGGACGAAATCTTTGCCAACATCGCCGGCATTCGCCGCGTATTCGAACAATTCCTGACGTTCGGAGACGGACCGTGCGACGCGGTCATGGCCGACAATTCCGAATGGCTCGACCGGCTGGCCTACGTCCCGTTCCTTCGCGAAGTCGGCAAGCATTTCACGATCAACCGGATGCTGACTTTTGACAGCGTCCGCATGCGGCTCGACCGCGAGCAGCCGCTGACCTTCCTCGAATTCAACTACATGATCCTCCAGGCCTACGACTTCCTCGAACTGTCGCGCCGCGAGGGCTGCCGGGTGCAGATGGGCGGTTCCGACCAATGGGGGAATATCGTCAACGGCATCGAACTGACCCGGCGGATCGACGGCAAGGAGGTATTCGGGGTGACAACCCCGCTCATCACTACCGCCGACGGCGGCAAGATGGGCAAGACCGCACAGGGCGCGGTGTGGCTCGATGACCGGCTGCTAAGCCCTTACGACTACTGGCAATTCTGGCGCAACACGCAGGACGCCGACGTTGGCCGCTTCCTCAAGCTGTTCACCGATCTCCCGTTGAACGACATCGCCAGGCTCGAAGCGCTCGAGGGCGCCGAGATCAACCAGGCCAAGGTCGTGCTTGCGACCGAAGCGACCGCGCTGCTCCACGGCCGCGAGGCCGCCGCTGCAGCCCAGCGCACCGCGAGCGAGACCTTCACCGGCGGCGGCGCTGGCGAAGACCTGCCCACGCTTTCGGCCGGAGACGGGATTTCGGTCCTGTCGGCGCTTACCGGGCTGGGATTCTGCGCCTCCACCGGCGAAGCCAAGCGCAAGATTGCCGAAGGCGCGGTGCGGGTCGATGATGCTGTCGTCACCGATCCGAACCTGACCATTGTCGTCGACGGCGAGCCCCGCAAACTCAGCCTCGGCAAAAAACGCCAC
>JBDSSR010000192.1:0-1690 GCA_039928675.1 Sphingomicrobium sp.
AGCGCTGGAGCGGGGGCAAGTGGGCCTGGGGCGAAGGGTATGAAATGGGTGGCGACGACCAGTCTCGCCCGCACGTCGTCGCGGTCGATTATGGCAACAAGCGCAACATCTTCCGCAATCTGGTCGAAGCGGGCGCGCGGGTGACGGTGGTTCCGGCAACCGCAAGCTTCGAGGAAATCATGGCGCATGAGCCCGACGGGTTCTTTCTCTCCAACGGGCCGGGCGACCCGGCGGCGACGGGGGAATATGCGGTGCCGGTGATCCGGGCGATGCTTGAGACGAAAAAGCCGCTGTTCGGGATCTGCCTTGGCCATCAAATGCTTGCGCTGGCGGTAGGCGGGCGGACGAGCAAGATGTTCCAGGGTCACCGCGGTGCCAACCATCCGGTGAAACGGCTGGCCGACGGTCGGGTCGAAATCACCAGCATGAACCACGGCTTCGCGGTGGAGCGCGAGGGGATGCCGGAGGGCGTGCGCGAGACTCACGTTTCGCTGTTCGACGGGAGCAATTGCGGGATCGAGCTGACCGACCGGCCAGCGTTCAGCGTCCAATATCACCCCGAGGCGAGCCCGGGGCCGATGGACAGTTTTTACCTGTTCGAGAAGTTCGTTGGGATGATGATTGGGAGAGACGGGTGAAACTGAAGCTGACAATGGCCAGAGGAGTCTTTGCTGGGGCCATCACTGGCCTCGCTCTTTCCGCCTGCGTGACGCGTTCGTCCATGAATGACGAGCCTAGGATCGGCCCAGCACCTCGTGCGCCTATCCGAGTCCTCGCCGTTCAGGCGATCAATCCCGATGAGTTGCCCGCCGTGGAGGTGAACGGTGTGAAGCAACGCATATTGCAGCTGATGCTTAGAGGTTCCCCAGACGTCATCGTGCCACTGAAGCAGCGCCTGGAAGCCGAAGGCTGGAGGGTGACGGCGACCGATAACAGCTGGATGAACATCGACACTGCTGGCCATAGCCTCGAGCAGTTCGCGGCGCTCAAACTCGAGCTGGAAAACCGCAGACCCGTCGATTTAACCATCGAGGTCATGATGCGCTCGGACGCGGATTTGCGGCGCTAGTGCCTAAACGCACCGACATATCCTCGATCCTGATCATTGGTGCCGGGCCGATCGTCATCGGACAGGCGGCCGAGTTTGACTATTCGGGAAGTCAGGCGGTCAAGGCCCTGAAAGAGGAGGGCTATCGGGTCATCGTGGTCAATTCGAACCCGGCGACCATCATGACCGACCCCGACTTGTGCGACGCGACCTATATCGAGCCGATCACGCCCGCGATCGTGGCCAAGATCTGCGAGAAAGAACGTCCCGACGCGCTGTTGCCGACGATGGGCGGGCAGACCGCGCTCAATACCGCGCTTGCATTGTTCAAGGACGGCACGCTCGACCGGCTCGGCATCGAACTCATTGGAGCCAATGCCGAAGCCATTGAAAAGGCCGAGGACCGGCAGAAGTTTCGCGATGCGATGGACCGGATCGGGCTCGAAAGCCCGCGGTCCGCGATCGTCCATTCGATGGAGGAAGCCGCCGCTGCCCTTGAGACGGTGGGCTTGCCGGCGGTCATCCGGCCGAGCTTCACGCTTGGCGGCACGGGGGGCGGAATCGCCTACAACCGCGACGAATATGAGCATTTCGTCCGCACCGGGCTCGAAGCATCGCCAACCACCGAAGTGCTGATCGACG
>JBDSSR010000193.1:0-6781 GCA_039928675.1 Sphingomicrobium sp.
CGGACCGACGAACACAAAACCCCGGCTGCGCAACGAATCGAGATGATCAAGGAAGCGGGGCGGCGGGACACCAAATGGCGCTAGAACGGGATCAGCGGACTGATCTTTGATCGCATGGTAGCAAAGAACCAGCAGTCGTCTTGCCTGGGGAAAACCTCCGTTGGCGCGGACCGCCGCCCAATAGGAAATCCATCGGGCTGCTCCGATTATCCGTCGAAGCAAGGGGTTCGACCGGTGCCGCGTTCCCAGGCAAAATTCTCCGATTCGAACCGCCCCCGCGACGAGGAGGCGCGGAAGAAAGGGGACGCAAGCAAGCGGCCGATAAACCAGGCGAGCGACCGGCCGCAAGCCGCCGCGCTGTTCGAACAGCCGGCGGGCCAATCGCGGATGCCTTGCAGCAAAATGGAGGTCGCCTGCAGCCTGCCTCGGGGCCCTTGCGAAATTCTCCCTCAAGCTCACGACATAGGATTGGTGGGTAATTGCATCGGGGTTGTAACGAACATCGTGGCCGTCAAGCAGGCGAACGCCGAAATCCACGTCCTCGTTGGCGAAGTTGCCGCCTGTGGTGAAGCTTTCGTCGAACCCTCCAAGCTGCTCGAAAAGATCGCGGCGGACCGACAATTGCCCGGTAAAAACATCGAATGGCTCGATTCGGCCGGGCGGCCGAGCGGCCGATATCCATAATTCGATGGCGTCGGCGACGAAGCCGGGAGGAGTTGCCGGATCGTGGCGGAGGTCGCCAATGACCGAATCCGCTCCATCGAGATAGAGGCGAGCGTGTTGATCGACGAGATCGGCCTGGGCTCGCATGTCGTCGTCAAGAAACAGAATGATATCATTGTTCGCCGCCGCGGCTCCCTGGTTGCGGGCGTGACCGGCCCCACCATGGTCGAGCTCCAGAAGCTTTAGCGGGAAGCGACTTTCGATCGCAGCCAGAGCGCTGGCGGTGCCGTCGGTGGAGCCGTCGATCGCGACCACGATTTCGATGGTCCCGACATATTCGAGGGCGTTGAGCGCCAGCACCGTCTCGCACACTATCCCCCACCGTTCGAACGTCGGGATGACGATCGAAAACGAAGGGGGAGTCATGCCGCGGCTTCCGCGCTTCCGGTCATTGTCTTGAGGTAGGCAAGACCAGCGAGCGGCCCGGCTTCGCTTACTCGGCCGTCGGTCAGGACAATGCCTTCCTCACACGCCGCGAGCGTGCTTCTCCGGTGGCTGATGACAAGCGCGCTGCGGAAGAACAGATGCTGTTTGAGAAGCCGGATGATCTCCATTTCGGTCAAGGCGTCGACGGCATTGGTGGCCTCGTCGAGAATCAGAAGATCGGGCTTGCGGACGAGCGCGCGGGCCAGCCCGATGCGCTGCCGTTGACCACCCGACAGGTTAATCCCGAACTGGCCAACCGACGTCTCGATCCCTTGGGGCAAGGCGGCGATGAACGCGGTGGCGCCGGCAACGAGCGCGGCCTCCTCGATCTCGTCCGGCGAGGCATCGGTCCGGCCATAGGCGATGTTCTCCGCGATCGTTCCCTCGACCAGTTCAAGATCCTGGCCGGCAAGCGCGATCCGCGACCTCCATTGATCCTGGTCGATGGCGCGGGCCGCAATGTTGCCGAGGCGAATGAGGCCACTGTCCGGTTCGAGCAGGCGGCACAGGAGGTTGACGATGGTCGTCTTGCCCGACCCCGACTTGCCGATCAGCGCGGTGATCGCGCCGGGTTTGATTGTGAAGCTGACATCTTCCAGCGCCACGGTTCCGCTGGGGTAGGTGAACGATACGCCGCGGAAGGAAATCGGGCGGTCGAGTTCAAGTACCGGAGCGCCCGCGGTCGCTGCCGAGCGAATGGCGGGCTCCTGGCCAAGCAGCCATTCGACTTCGCGAACCGAGCCACGAACCGAAGCGATCCCGATCTGTGACTGACGGATTATCGCTGCAGCCGGCTGAATCCGGGTGAGGAGAAGCAGGAAGGTCGTGACCTCGGGCAGAGTCATGCCGGTTCGATAACTGACCAGGATAAGCATGATGAACAGCGCCGCGACGATGGTTTCAAGCACCGGACCGCTGAGCGCAGTTACGGTTCGCGACGCCGCCAGGCTTTCCTTAAGGTCGTCGGAAGCCGCTCCGAACCGCTGTTCCTCGCGTTGCCTCTGGCCAAACAGCCGAAGGACTCGATGCGCGCTCACTAGGGTAGTCATCCGGGCCCAAATGACGTGGTCACTCCGGGTGACCCGGTCACCCGCGACCCGTTGCCGCCGTTCAAACAGACTCACGACGAGTTGAACGAGCGCTGCCCCGCCAAGGACGAACAGAAACAGCACAGGGTTCAGCCAGGCGAGAAGAGCGCAGAATACTAAGACTGTCGCAGTGGCCGGCAGCAACGCTCCCGCCCAACGGACGGCTTCTGCGGTATGCCAGCAGTCCTTGCCGATGATCCGCGACAGCCGATTGGGGTCCTGTTCGACGAAAAAGCGATGTTCGAGCGAAAGCAGCCGGCTTGCGAGCGCGTTGCGGATGTCGCGTGCGATCGTGTTGTCGACGCGCGCGACCAAATAGGCATTGGCCGCCTGGACCGCGTTCTTGAGCGCGATCAATCCGAGAATCGCGCCGCCAAGAATCAGTAGTCGCGCCTCCGGGCTAAAGCCGACGAGCAGTCTCCCGACCACCTTGAGCGGTTCCGGCAGGCCGGTGGCAACGCTGTTCGGCATCACCACTGAAAGCAACGGGATTACAAGGCCGATGCCAGCCCCTTCAAGGGCGCTTGCAAGCACTCCAATCAGCGCGACCGCGGGAATTGCTTTATAATGACGGCGGATGATTGCGCGAAGCGCGGATCGGCCCGAGCGATCGGTCATCGGTTTGTCTTGTCCGTACCCGGGGGGTGCCAAACCACCGGCAAGTCGCGGGATACTCTGGCGCTCGAGATGGTGTTGCGCGCGAGGATCAGAAGGCGAAGGAAGGAGCGCAGACTGGACGGGCTGGCCGATGCCCATCCGGTCCAGATCGCCGCGATGATCGTCGCCGAAGTCAAGCGCAGATTGCCGCGCCTCAACATCCGCCGGAACATGCGCGGCCTACCGCCCGCCCATAGTTGCTGCGAGCCGAGCGAAATGAAAACCCTCGGATCGACCTTGGTCGCGACCCCTGAAGCGCCCGCAAGAAGATCGTCATAGTCCTCGCCGCGATGCGCGCGATCGACCGAGCGATACATCAGATCGACCGACCGTTCGACCTGCTCGTGATGCGAAGTGATCCGGATGCTTCGGGTGGACAGGCGATAACGGTATAGCGTTTGAGGAATGATCAGGATCGGGGCTATTTTTGCCATTCGAATGGTCAGATCCTGATCCTCCCAGTAGATGCACTCCTCGCGATAGCCACCAATGTCCTCGAACAGGTCGCTGCGGTACATCATTGTCCCGTGGGCGAACGGGGCAAGCGCGGAATGGCGCGATAGCCGCCAGGATTCGGGCTCGCGAAGTTTCTTGCCGCTGTCGTCGATAAAGTCGCACAGGCTGCCGACAACCCCGGCCTCGGGATGCTGCCGAAGGACGTCGAGCTGCTTGCTGAGCCGGTCGGGATAGGAAATATCGTCAGCGTCCATTCGCGCAACGATTGGAGCGAGGGCAGCGGCAGCCACTTTCTGGGAACTCATCGCCGGGCCGAGATTGTGCTTGGTCGCAATCAGTCGGATGCGGGGGTCCTGGGCGGCCCAATAGCGGAGCCGCTCCGCCGATCCGTCGGTCGAGGCATCGTCGAGGATCACGAACTCGAAGCTGCCATGGGTTTGGGCAAGGACGCTTTCGATTGCGGCATCGAGGTGAGGGAGAGCGTTATAGACGGGCATGACGACGCTGACATCGAAAGCGATCGGACACGGCTCGGTCGAGTTTTCGTCGGCTGGTCCGCTCATCGCGGGATGCTTAGCCTTCGAAACCCGGCCTGTCGACGCGCCACGCTGCCAATTGATCAGTGCGAATGAGACGTTTCAGCTGCGCCGTCGGCCAAGGGTTGGGCGCCACAAGCGCGAGCATTGCCACCCAGGCGCGCGGCGGCGAGCATTAGTCCGAACAGGACCCAAAGGTGCCGGGCGTCCTCGAAAGAGCCTACCAGGCCTTCGATCGCCAAACCGCTGAGCCATGCGATCGAGAGCCCGAAGAGCAGCAGATTTTTCTGACATTGGGCGGCTGCGGCACGGGCCTGGCGGATGCCGACCGCGACAATCGCACCAAGCGCGGCGAGGCCCAGCAGCCCGCATTGCACGGCAAGGCCCAGAGCGAGATTGTGCGCATCGGTGACATAGAATGCCTTGCTTCCCTCGCGCGGCTGGAAAAGGACATTGACCGGGTCGATGCCGATACCGTGGCCGATCAGCGGCGAAGCGAGAAAATTGTGCACCGCGGCGGTCCACACCATCAGTCGAACGGCCGGTGCAAGTGGCGTTGCAATCCCGGGAACGTGGATCAGGAATGGTGCACTCGGATGAAGGAACGGAGTTACCGCCGCAACCAGCACTTCGGAAGCAATGCTGCCGATCGCGGCGAGAAGGGCAAACCCGGCTAGCCGCGGGTGACGCGCACGCTGCCGGTACCACACCCAAATAAACAGCATCGCAAGGATGCCGCCAAAGCCCGGGGTCAAAGCGAAAAACGCGCTGAGCAGCATAAGGCCGGCAGCGGCGGCGCCGGTCGTTCGGCGAACCCAGCCCTGCGCCCCCGCGACCAACAGTAGCATCAGCGAGACGCCAAGGTAGTTGGCGAGCATTGCGGGATATTCGAATGTCAGTTCAATCCGCGGATAGAAGCCGGGGGGTAGCGTTCCGAAATTATGCAGCGGTTCGCGCAGAAACGAATCGTAGCCGAAAAGCGGAAACAGCAGGACCGTTGCAGCGCCATAAGCGCCGACGAGCGTTGCCGCGGCAATCCAGCACAGGATCAGCTTCTTCGCCTGGGCGCGTGTTTCGACGAAATTGAACGCCATTACCGGCAGGGCGAGAAGGTATAGCTGGGTGAGCAGCTTGAACGCGCTTGCTCGCGGATCAGCAGATACGATCAGCGATGCAGCCATCGCCGCGAAATAGAGGGCCAGCAGAACGAACGCCGGATGAAAGCGCAGCCGCATTTCCCCGGCGGCGAGCGCAGCCAGCCACAGCGCCATTACAACGAGGAATATCAGGTCGGATGGAACGACCTCAAGGCCGCCAAGCGTAAACCCGTGCTTCATCCATGGAAGCAGGCACACCATCAGGAGGAATGCGGCGCTGGCAGCGCGCGCCCACGGTTTCGAAGAGCGGCCAGGAGCTTGGTCGATCAAGGCTGTCGCTGGCGAAATCACTTCACAATTCCCGTCGCAATTCGCTGGAGGCCCGCTCAGCGATCTTCGGCGAGCTCGAGCTGCCGGGACTGTAGCTGGCGTGGGCAGCGAAAATATTGGTGAGCCCTGCTGGGTTCGAACCAGCGACCTACTGATTAAAAGTCAGTTGCTCTACCGACTGAGCTAAGGGCCCACCTGAGCCGCGCGGTTAGCGCCGCGGCGCGCGGCGGGCAAGGCGCTGGGCCAAATGGCGGGCGTTGACCGATCCCTCGATCCGCCAGCTTGCGGCAATCGCTGCAAGCGGCAGAATGACGAATGGGCGATAGGTGAGCTGGGGGTGGGGGACGACCAGCCGCCGCGAGATCCACCGGCCGCCACTCCACAGCGCGATATCGAGGTCGAGGACTCGCGGCGCCCAGCGTCGGCCCGGGCGCCGGCCGAATTCGCGCTCGATCGCTTTCAGCGCTGCCAGCATGACCAGGGGATCAAGTTCGCTTTCGACGATTGCAACGGCGTTGGCGAAGTCGCGCAAGCCCACTCCGATTGCGGGGTTGAGAATGATCCGCGAGGCATCGAACAGCGTGAACTCCTGCTCGAGACGCGCAATGGCCTGCTCGACCACCTTCGGCGGCGAGCCGTAGCGCCCATGCGGCCGGTTTGATCCGATTGCGATTGCGTAGAGGTGCGTTGCGCCGGTCACCGCCACTCGCCTAGGTCAGCGCAATGGAGTTCGCCAGTCCCGCAGACCTGTCACCCGTCCCCGGGGCCGAAGCTCCGCGCGACTGCCCCTTGTGCCCCCGGCTGGTCGCGTTGCGCGCCGATTGCCGGGCCGAGCATCCCAAATGGTGGAACGCCCCGGTGCCCGCCTTCGGGGACCCGCAGGCATGGCTTGCGATCATCGGGCTTGCGCCGGGGAAGCACGGCGCCAACCGCACCGGCCGGCCGTTTACGGGCGATTACGCCGGCGACCTGCTCTATGCGACTCTGCTGAAGTTCGGGCTGGCCGAGGGCGTCTACGGTGCCGATCCGGGCGACGGGCTCCAGCTGCGCGGAGCGATCATCCTCAACGCGGTCAAATGCCTGCCTCCGGCCAACAAGCCGTTACCGGTCGAGGAAGCGACTTGCCGCCCGTATCTGATGGAAGCGATCGCGAGCCTGCCCGCGCTCACGACCTTCATCGCGCTTGGCAAGATCGCCCACGACAGCCTGTGCCGAAGCTTTGCGATGTCGTTGGCAAGCGCCCGGTTCGCCCATGGCGCGGTTCATCCGCTACCCGGCGGCCGGCAGCTCATCGATAGCTATCATTGCAGCCGCTACAACCAGAACACCCGGCGGCTCGACGGAGCAATGTTCGAAAGCGTGTTCGAACAGGCGCTCAGCTCTACACGTCCTGCGTGAGCCGCCCGTAAAGATCGGGGCGGCGGTCGCGGAAGAAGCCGAACGCTGCGCGGTGCTTTTTCGCGGCTGC
>JBDSSR010000194.1:0-14179 GCA_039928675.1 Sphingomicrobium sp.
CCTGGCTGTTCAAGCATGACAGCGTCCACGGCAAGTTTCCCGGCGAAGTGACCACCGATGGCACCGAAATCGTCGTCGACGGAAAGCGCATTCACGTTACTGCCGAGCGCGACCCCGGCAAGCTTCCGCATGGCGATCAGGGCATCGACATTGTGCTTGAGTGCACCGGTTTCTTCACCGACCGCGAAAGTGCCCAGAAGCATATCGACGCTGGCGCGAAGAAGGTGCTGATCTCGGCCCCGGCAAAGGGCGTCGACCTGACCGTCGTGTTCGGGGTCAATGACGACAAGCTCACCGCCGGCCATGTGATCGTGTCTAACGCCTCGTGCACGACCAACTGCCTGGCGCCGGTAGCCAAGGTCCTCAATGACGCGCTGGGGATCAAGCGCGGCCTAATGACTACGATCCACGCCTACACCAACGACCAGAAGATCCTCGACCAGATCCACCCCGACCTGCGCCGGGCGCGGGCGGCGGCAATGAACATCATTCCGACCACCACCGGCGCCGCCCGGGCGGTTGGCGAAGTCCTTCCCGAGCTCAAGGGCAAGCTCGACGGATCGGCGATCCGGGTACCGGTGCCCGACGTCAGTCTTGTCGACCTGACCTTCACTCCGGGCCGCGACACCAGCCGCGAAGAGGTCAATGACATCCTCAAGGCCGCATCGCTGACCGAGCGGCTCAAGGGTATCCTCGACTACACCACCGACCCGGTCGTTTCGATCGACCTCCAGCACACCAGCGCAAGCTCGACCGTAGACAGTCTCGAAACGGCGGTTATCGAAGGCAAGCTCGTCCGGGTCGTCAGCTGGTACGATAATGAATGGGGCTTTTCGAACCGCATGGTCGACACCGCCGCGGTGATGGCCAAGCTCTAAAAGTTCGATGAGCCGGTTCAAGACTCTCGACGATTTGCCCGAGGACCTGGCTGGCCAGCCGGTCCTGGTTCGCGTCGATCTCAACGTGCCGATGCAAGGCGCGTCGGTGAGCGATGATACCCGCCTTCGCGCCATCCTGCCGACGGTGCTCGAATTGAGCGACCGCGGAGCTATCGTGTTGCTGCTGTCGCATTTCGGCCGTCCCAAGGGAGAAAATCGCCCGGACATGTCGACCGCCCAGCTGGTGCTTCCGATGCACCGCCTGACCGGCCGCTCGGTCCGCTTCGTCGAGGACTGCCAGGGCCCCGAAGCAGCACGAGCGATCACGACCATGCTTGCCGGGAACATTGGCATATTGGAGAACACGCGCTTCCACCGCGGCGAAGAAACCAACGATCCCGCGCTTGCAAAAGCCATGGCCGCGCTCGGCGTCTATTACGTCAACGACGCCTTTTCCGCTTCGCACCGCGCCCACGCTTCGACCGAGGGCATCACCCATTTTCTGCCGAGTTTCGCGGGGCGTGCGATGGAGGCCGAGCTTACCGCCCTCGGCCTTGCGCTGGGCGACCCACAGCGCCCGGTTGCAGCGGTCGTCGGCGGGGCCAAGGTCTCGACCAAGCTCGCCGTCCTTGGCCATCTGACTGGGAAGGTCGATCATCTGATCATCGGCGGCGGAATGGCCAACACCTTCCTTGCAGCGCGCGGAGTAAATGTCGGAAAGTCGCTGTGCGAGCATGAACTGACGAGCGAAGCCAACGCCATCTTTGACTCTGCCGAGTCTGCTGGCTGCACGATCCATCTGCCTTACGATGTCGTCGTCGCGAAGGAATTTGCGGCCAATCCACCCAGCCTTCGTACGTGCAACGTGCACGAAGTCGCCGCCGATGAAATGATCCTCGATGTCGGGCCAGCCGCGACCGAGGCGCTCGCCGATGTCCTCAAAACCTGCCGAACGCTGGTCTGGAACGGTCCTCTGGGAGCATTTGAAACGCCGCCGTTCGAGGCGTCGACGGTCGCTTTAGCGCGAACCGCGGCTGCGCTGACCAAGGAAGGCTCGCTGGTGTCGGTTGCTGGAGGAGGCGACACCGTTGCAGCGCTAAATCAAGCCGGGGTTGCGGCGGATTTCACGTTTGTTTCGACCGCGGGCGGAGCATTTCTCGAATGGATGGAAGGGCGTACGCTGCCCGGCGTAGCGGCGCTCGAACGCCTAAACAGCCATGAAGCATCAGTGCCAATGAACGACGAGGGGCCATCATGAACAATTCCGACATGCTAGCGAAGATGCGCGAAGGTGACGGCTTCATCGCCGCGCTCGATCAGTCGGGCGGATCGACCCCCAAGGCATTGGGAGGCTACGGTGTCGCCGAGGGTGCCTGGGCGACCGACGAGGAGATGTTCGCCCTGATCCACGACATGCGAACGCGGATCATCAAGTCGCCATCTTTTGGCGGCGGCAGGGTCATCGGCGCGATCCTGTTCGAACGAACGATGGACGGCGAAATCGACGGAAAGACAGTTCCCCAGGCGCTCAATGACCTCGGCGTGGTCCCGTTCATCAAGATCGACAAGGGGCTTGAGGCTTCGGATAACGGCGTTCAGATGATGAAGCCGATCCCCGAACTCGACGAACTGCTTGAGCGGGCGAAGGGCCTGGGCTTGTTCGGGACCAAGGAGCGCTCGGTTATCGATGAGGCCAATCAGGCCGGAATCGCGGTTCTGGTCGCTCAGCAATTCCAAGTAGCTGCTAAGGTTCTGGCGCACGGGCTGATGCCGATCGTCGAGCCCGAAGTTAACATCAAGAGCCCGGATCGGGCCGAGTGTGATCATCTATTGCTTGCCGCGATCCAGACCGAGCTCGACCATTTGCCCGACGGCCAACAAATCATGCTCAAGCTGTCGCTTCCGGTAACGTCGGCCCTGTTCGCTCCGCTAGTCCATCACCCAAAGGTGCTTCGTGTTGTGGCGTTGTCGGGGGGGTTTAGCCGCGCCGAGGCGTGCCATGAGCTGGCCCGCAACCCGGGGATGATCGCCAGCTTCAGCCGTGCCTTGCTGTCCGATCTTCGCCATGGCCAGAGCGACGCCGAGTTCGACCGAACGCTCGGCACGGCGATCGACGAGATTTACACCGCCTCGACGCGCAAGGCGATTGCCTGACCTTGGACCAGGACGGCGATGACGCATTCGATCCCACGGTCTTTCCGCCGCCCGACCGGACGGAGCCGTGCAAACTCTATCTGATCAGCCCGCAGGACGTCGCGGGGGCCTTTCCCGACCGTTTAAAGGCGGCGCTTGAACCTGGCATCGCCGCGGCATTCCAGCTGCGCGTGAAGGATCTAGGCGAGCACGACCTGGCGCGGCTTGCCGGGCCGCTTCAGCGAATCTGCGGCGACTCCAATGTGGCCTTCATCGTCAACGACAGCATGAGCCTCGCAAAACGGCTGGGTGCCGACGGCGTTCACCTTGGTCAGAGCGATGGCGACGTCCGCGAAGCCCGCGCACTGCTCGGACCCGACGCGCAGATCGGCAAGACCTGTCACGACAGTCGCCATCTGGCGATGGAAGCGGGCGAGGCGGGTGCGGATTATGTTGCGTTCGGAGCGTTCTATCCGACCACTACCAAGCCCTCGCACTACCGCCCGCCGCCGGCACTGCTCAGTTGGTGGTCGTCCTTGTTCGAAGTGCCGTGCGTCGCGATCGGCGGGATCACGCCTGACAATGTCCAGCCCATGATCGATGCCGGCGCGGATTTTGTCGCGGTCTGTCAGGCGGTGTGGGGCAGGGACGACCCCGCAGCAGCAGTCCTGGCGTTCGGCGAAGTGCTTGGAGCTAGCTGAACGTTCGTTCGCGATACCATTTGGTGATGATATATTTGGTCCCTGCCTCGACCGGCAGCCCGGCGTGGAGAGTCCACGGGTTGGGACTGCCGTCGGCGGCCATATTGTTCCAGATCAAGAGCCTCCCAGGCTGAGGCTGGACCGCCAGGTCGAGAAGCGGGAATTGGGTTGCTCCGCCGCCACCCGGCTGGTTGAGGTAGATCATCGCGGTCCAGGTGCGCTGCCCGCCATGCGATTCATATTCGGGCCAATAAGGCTGGTCGACGTAAAAGAAATCCGAATGCTGGCGGAACTCCTGCCCGACTTCGTAGCGCTGGCCCTGAAGCGGCTCTGCCCAGCCCTTTTCCATTCCAAGCAGGTCGGCGATCTGCGTTTCCACTTGGGACACCTGCTGGTCGTAAATGTTCAGGTTGCAGCTGTGGCTGGTCCGCGCGCCGGCATATTTGTCCTTTTCGTACAGCGGGGACGGGTAGTTGCCGGCGTCGATCTGGCCGCACAGCTGAGCGCAGACCTCCGCACTGAGGAAATTGCCGCGAAGGTACAGTTGGACCGGACGGTCACGGCTTGACGAAAGCCGCCACAACCCGGGCGTCGAATCGAGCTGCTCGCCGACTCGGCGGCCAATCCCGGCGCGAAGGTCCGACCGTTGTTCCGAAAAAGGGATGGTTGAAGGCTCGTAAAAGGGCTTGGCTTCGGCGCTCGACATGGGGCGTTGAATATCAGCGGTGCGTCGACTGCACCATCGGGAAACGTTTACACGTTCCATCGTTTCTGCTCGACAACGTTCACCCGCGGAGTGCCTCCTCGCCATGTTGAAAGTCGTCGGAACCGCGCTTCTCACCGCATTTGTCACCAGCATGTTCTGGATATGGTTCTACAATTTCGTGCCGGCTCAGCGCCCGACCGTCGTTCGCAAGGGCAATATCGTCGCGGTGAAGCCCGAGAATGGCGCTCCAGTCGTGATCGCTCAGCAGGTTGTGGTCGGTCCTTCGGGGCTGGCGGTCCCGGTCGTCGGGATCAAGGCGACGCAGCTGCAGGACACGTTCGACGATGCTCGCTCGGCCGGGCGACGCCATGACGCTATCGACATCATGGCCGCGGAAGGAACTCCGGTCATCGCGGTGGCCGACGGGAGGATCGAGAAGCTGTTCGACAGCGCGCGCGGTGGAACCACGATCTACGAACGCTCTGGCGATCAGCGTTGGACCTATTATTACGCCCATCTGTCGGCCTATGCGCCGGGTCTCGTCGAAGGCCAGCAGGTCAAGCGCGGCCAGGTCATAGGTCGCGTCGGCCACACCGGCGATGCCAGCGCTTCGGGTCCCCACCTCCATTTCGCGATCAATCGCATGGCGCAGGGTGACCGTTGGTGGAACGGGACGGCGATCAATCCCTTTCCGCTGCTTGCCGGAAAATCGACCAGCGGCTAGGGAGCGCCCCAACCTGCCAGCCGGTGATCCGGGTTGGCGGTCGGCTCTTTTCCATCCAGACAAGCAGGTAAGTGATCGCCATGAAGATCAGCGGCGTGGACATCCGTCCCGGCAATATCATCGAATATGAAGGCGGTATCTGGCGAGCGGTGAAGATCCAGCACACCCAGCCCGGCAAGGGCGGCGCCTACATGCAGGTCGAAATGAAGAATCTGATCGACGGCCGCAAGACCAACGTCCGCTTCCGCTCGGCTGAGACAGTCGAGCGCGTCCGCCTCGACACCAAGGACTTCCAGTATCTATTTGCCGACGGCGACATGCTGACCTTCATGGACAAAGAAACCTATGAACAGATCAGCCTTCCGCGGGATTTGCTCGGCGACGCCGCCGAATTCCTTCAGGACGGAATGGATGTGGTCATGGAGCTTCATGACGAGCGGCCGATCAGCGTCCAGTTGCCCGACACCATCGAAGCGATGATCGTCGAGGCTGACGCGGTGGTGAAGGGCCAGACCGCTTCGTCGAGCTTCAAGCCGGCAATCCTCGACAATGGCGTTCGGGTGATGGTTCCGCCGCACGTTGGCGCGGGCACCCGGATAGTCGTCGATGTCTATGAAAAGACTTACGTCCGCCGTGCCGACTAACGATGGTTAGCCATTCCGGACTGATCACCGTCATGCAGCGCGCCGCCCACAAGGCCGCGCCGAGGCTTCGGCGTGACTTTGGCGAGGTCCAGCATCTTCAGGTCAGCCGTAAGGGGCCCGCTGATTTTGTCTCGATGGCCGACAAGCGCGCCGAAGCCGCGATCGTCGATGAACTTCGCAATGCCCGTCCCGACTGGGGAATGTTGCTCGAGGAAGGGGGCGAAATTGCTGGCAATCCCGACAAGCCGCGCTGGATCGTCGACCCGCTCGATGGAACGACCAACTTCCTCCACAGCGTGCCCCATTTCGCGATTTCCATCGCCGTCGAGGAAAGAAAGCCCGGCGGTGGCACCGAAATCACTCAGGGCCTCGTTTATCAGCCGCTGACCGACGAGAGTTTCTGGGCGGAAAAGGGGCGGGGCGCCTGGCTTCAGGACGCTCGGCTGCGGGTTTCCGCGAGGCGCGACCTTGCCGATAGCCTGATCGGCACCGGGATTCCCTTCCTTGGTCACGGCGACCCCGAGCGCTGGGCCAAAATCTATGCCGCGATCGGGCCGCAGGTCGCCGGGATCCGGCGCAATGGCTCGGCCGCGCTCGACCTTGCATGGGTGGCAGCCGGAAAGTTCGACGGCTTCTGGGAGGACGATCTGAAGCGCTGGGACACCGCGGCCGGGCAGCTTCTGGTGCGCGAGGCGGGCGGATTCGTCAGCGATTATCGCGGCTCCGATCAGATGTTCGAGCGTGGTGAATATGTCGCTGGGCCCTCGGCCATCCACTCCAGGCTGCAAAAGCTGATCGCCGGGGCCATTCGTTAGCCTCCAGACGGTTGCGGCGCCCCACCGCCTGCCCTAAAGCGCGGCCTAGTTTTTCGAGCCCTTCGGAGTGTCCCTTGGCAAGCGTTGCCGCCGGCTATTTGCCCATTCTGTTGTTTCTGATCGTCGCGCTGGCGCTGTCCGCGGGATTCGTCATTCTGCCGATGATCGTTGCTCGGCTGACCGGCGCCCACAAACCCGACCCGGTCAAGCTCAGCGAATATGAATGCGGCTTCCCCGCGTTCGAGGACGCCCGCGCCGAATTCGACGTCCGCTTCTACCTCGTCGCGATTCTGTTCATCGTCTTCGATCTCGAAGCCGCGTTCCTGTTTCCCTGGGCGGTCAGCCTGCGCTTCACCCGATGGACCGGCTGGGTGGCGATGATGGTGTTTCTCGCCGAGCTTGGCCTCGGCCTCGCTTATGCGTGGAGGAAGGGGGCGCTCGAATGGGAGTGATCCTGACCCCCGACGAAAACCGCATGCCGACCGAGGAGGAGCTCGCACGGCTTGCCGGCCTAGTACCCGGCGACGTCGATCGCGCCAAGCTGGAGGAACTTCGCCAATCGCTCAACGAAAAGGGGTTCATGGTCACGTCGGCCGAGGATCTGTTCACCTGGGCAAGGACTGGGAGCCTGTGGTGGATGACCTTCGGGCTCGCCTGCTGCGCGGTCGAGATGATCCACGTCAACATGCCGCGCTACGACCTCGAACGGTTCGGGGTCGCGCCGCGCGCCAGCCCACGCAAGTCGGACGTGATGATTGTCGCGGGCACGCTGTGCAACAAGATGGCCGCGCCGCTTCGCCGGGTTTACGACCAGATGAGCGAGCCGCGCTACGTTATTTCGATGGGCAGTTGCGCCAATGGCGGCGGCTATTACCACTACAGCTACAGCGTCGTTCGCGGCTGCGATCGCATCGTGCCGGTCGACATCTATGTCCCGGGCTGTCCGCCGACCGCCGAGGCCCTGCTCTACGGAATCCTGCAGCTCCAGCGCAAAATCCGCCGCGAAGGGACCATCGAGCGATGAGCCTGGCGCGTTGATGCTTGCTCCGCACGTCCCGTGGACCGCCGCTAATGACGGCGTGATCGATGCTGCGACCGCCGCGATCGGCGGCGCGCTGGTTGGAGCAATCGACCACGTCGGCGAAATCACGCTCACTGTCGAACGCGATGAAATCACAAATGTTCTGAAGGTACTGCGCGATACTCCTGGCTTGGAATATCAGCAGCTGATGGAAATTGCCGGGGTCGATTATCCCGATCGCCCGGAGCGGTTCGAAGTGGTCTACCACCTCCTTTCGCTGACCAAGAACCGCCGCATCCGGGTCAAGGTCTCGACCGACGAGGCGAGCCCGGTCCCGACGGTGACCGGGCTGTGGCCAGTCGCGGGCTGGCTCGAACGCGAAGTGTTCGACATGTACGGCGTCGGCTTTGCCGGGAACCTCGACCTTCGCCGGATTCTGACCGACTATGGGTTCGAAGGCCATCCGCAGCGCAAGGACTTTCCGCTTACCGGCCATGTCGAGCTTCGTTATTCCGAAGCCGAAAAGCGCGTCGTCTACGAGCCGGTCTCGCTTCCGCAGGATTTCCGCACCTTCGACTTCCTGACGCCGTGGGAAGGCCCCGAATACGTCCTCCCGGGGGATGAAAAGGCCCAGCCCGAGGCCGCCGGAGCGCCATCGCCCGCGCCGCCAGCAAGCAACAATCCGCCGCAGAACGTCAAGACTCCGGTGGAAACCCCAAAGACGACCGAATCCCCGGCGCAAACCGGGGCCGGGGCGCCGGCCAACGCACAAGCGCAAAAAGAAGCGCGCAAGCCGCGTTCCGCGAAAGCCAAAAGCGAAGTCGTCAAGAAGCCCAGGTCCACAAAGCCGGGTGGTAAATCGTGACCGATTCCCGCACCGAAACTCGCCCGGGGACTCGAAAAGTCGAGGTCAATGTCGGCGCCGTCTCCGATGGCGAACCGCTCGGCCACCCGCGCAATCCGGGCGATGAGGCGATCAGCAATTACACGATCAATTTCGGACCCCAGCACCCGGCCGCGCACGGTGTTCTGCGCCTGATCATGGAGCTTGACGGTGAGATCGTCGAGCGGGTCGATCCGCACATCGGTCTGCTCCACCGCGGCACCGAGAAGCTGATCGAATACAAGACCTACGCCCAGGCGCTGCCGTATTTCGACCGGCTCGATTACTGCTCGCCGATGTGCATGGAACACAGTTTCGTGCTGGCCATCGAGAAATTGATGGGCCTCGAGATTCCGCTGCGCGCCCAGTACATCCGGGTGCTGATGGCGGAGCTGACCCGCATCTCCAACCATATGCTCAACCTTGGCAGCCACATCATGGACGTGGGCGCGATGACGCCCAATCTGTGGCTGTTCGAAGTGCGCGAAGACACGCTGCAATTCTACGAGCGCGCCTCGGGCGCGAGGATGCACGCCAATTACTTCCGCGCCGGCGGCGTGCGCTACGATCTCACCGAAAAGATGCTCGCCGACCTTGGCGACTGGCTCGACAACCGCCTGCAGTTGTTCGAGGACGCGATCAGCCTTGTCGCCGACAACCGCATCTTCAAGCAGCGCAATGTCGATATCGGCACGGTCAGCAGGGACGACGCCATCGCATGGGGTTTCTCCGGTCCGATGATCCGCGCCGCTGGCGTTCCGTGGGACATCCGCCGCTCGCAGCCTTACGAAGTCTATGACCGGATGGAATTCGAAATTCCCGTCGGCACCCGGGGCGACTGCTACGACCGCTTCATGGTTCGCGTCGAAGAAGTGCGCCAGTCGGCCCGGATCATGCGCCAGTGCCTCGATCAAATGCCCGCCGGCCCGGTCGGGACCGACGACCGCAAGGTGTTTCCGCCGTCTCGCGCCGAAATGAAGACTTCGATGGAAGCGCTGATCCATCACTTCAAGCTCTATACCGAGGGCTATCACGTGCCCGCCGGTGAGGTTTACGTCGCGACCGAAAGCCCCAAGGGCGAATTTGGGGTCTATCTCGTCGCAGATGGCACCAACAAGCCCTACCGCTGCAAGATCAGGCCCACAGGCTTCTCGCACCTGCAGGCGATGGACTTCATGATGAAGGGCCACATGCTCGCCGACACCACCGCCGTCCTCTCCGCGATCGACATCGTGTTCGGGGAGGTGGACCGGTGATCGACCCAGTGCTCGACCGCACGATCGACCGCTTCGATGCGTTTGCACTTCGCTACCGAAGGGTGCTGGCGATCCTTGGCGGGATTTGGCTGGTCATTTCATGGGCGTCATCGGCAGGTTGGGTCCGCCTTCCCGAGATTCCTTTGCTGACCGGCACGTCCGGCGTCATGGCGAGCAGTGCCTTCGCTGCATTGTGGTGGAGCTGGTTGAATCCGCGGATCAACAAACGTCGTGTCGCGCGCGACGCGGCGCAGCTGCAAGAGACGGAATTAACCAATGGCTGAATCGAAGCGCTGATGTCCGGCCAGGGCTCCTTCCTCGACGACGCCGGTCAGCGCGCGCGCTGGTCTGGCTTTGCCTGGACGCCCGACAATGCGCGGCGGGCGAAGGAGATCATCGCTTTCTATCCCGAGGGACGGCAGCTGTCGGCCTCGATCCCGCTGCTCGACCTTGCCCAGCGCCAGGTCGGCGCGGAAACCGAAACGCAAGGCTGGCTGCCGATCCCAGTGATGGAGTTTGTCGCGCGCGAAATCGACACCAGCTACATCCGCATCCTCGAAGTCGCGACCTTCTACACCATGTTCAATCTGGGGCCCGTCGGTCGCTTCCATGTCCAGGTGTGTGGGACGACGCCGTGCATGCTTCGCGGCTCCGATGATGTGCTCAAGGCCTGCGCCAAGCGCGGCCTCAAGAAGGGCCACACCACCGATGACGGCCTGTTCACGCTGACCGAGGTCGAGTGCCTCGGCGCCTGCGCCAACGCGCCGATGGTCCAGATCAACGACGACAATTTCGAGGATCTGACAGAAAAGTCGATGACTGCGATCCTCGATGCGCTCGCCCGTAACGAGACTCCCAGGCCCGGCCCGCAGGTCGATCGCCAGACTAGTGCGCCCCTCGGCGGCCCGACCAGCCTCAAGAAGATGGCCGAACGCAACTACGACTATCGCTCGCAATGGACGCCGAACGCGGGAGACAATGCATGATCGGAATCATCATCGCTGTGATCCTCGTGATCGTCCTTGGCGGCATTCTGCTCCATCTGCTCAAGATCGCAATCATCATCGCGCTCGCGGTCGGAATCGTCATGTTCGCCCGGAATAAATTGGGTCAAAAGCGCCTCAAATGACTGTCATCCCGATCATCGTCGCGCTGGTGCTCGCCTTCATTTCCTTCCGCTTCATCGCGGGCATGGTGAAGTTCGGCGTCATCGCGCTGATCGTGATCGCGATCCTCTATTTCCTCGCCAAGGGCGGAGGGCTCGGCTGATGGGCTATACCGGACCGCTGGGCGACAAGGACCGCATTTTCACCAACGTCTATGGCTTTCAGTCGCCGTTCCTCAAGGCAGCAAGGGCGCGTGGCGACTGGGACGGGACCAAGGCTTTGCTTGCGCTCGGCCAGGACCCGATCATCGACCAGGTCAAGGCGTCGGGGCTTCGCGGGCGCGGCGGCGCGGGCTTCCCGACCGGCATGAAGTGGGGCTTCATGCCCAAGGAGCCAAAGCCCGGCAAACCCAATTTCCTCGTCATCAACGCCGACGAATCCGAGCCCGGATCGTGCAAGGACCGGGAAATCATCCGCCACGATCCGCACAAATTGATCGAAGGTGCGCTGATCGCCGGCTTCGCGATGCGCGCACGCGCCGGCTACATTTACGTTCGCGGCGAATTCATCTGCGAAACCGAGGTGTTGCGCCGCGCCGTTGCCGAAGCCTATGAGGCCGGGCTGCTCGGCAAGAATGCCTGCGGTTCTGGCTATGATTTCGACCTGTTTGTGCACCGCGGGGCCGGCGCCTACATCTGCGGCGAAGAAACCGCGATGCTTGAAAGCCTCGAGGGCAAACAGGGCAAGCCGCGATTGAAGCCGCCGTTCCCGGCCGGTGCGGGGCTCTATGGCTGCCCGACCACGGTCAACAATGTCGAAAGCATCGCGGTCGTCCCGACGATCCTTCGCCGCTCGCCTTCATGGTTCGCCGGCATCGGCAACCCGAAGAATGAAGGGACCAAGCTGTTCCAGCTGTCGGGCCATGTGAACACGCCCTGCGTCGTCGAGGAATCGATGGGAATTAGCTTCCGAGAACTGATCAGCCGCCATGGCGGGGGCATTAGGGGCGCAAAAAAGCCTGACGATTTCAGCAGCTTGCTTGCAGTCATTCCCGGTGGATCATCGGTCCCTCTGGTGCCTGCCGAGCAAATCCTCGATGCGCCGATGGATTTCGACGGGCTGAAGGCGCTTGATTCGGGCCTTGGCACTGCGGCGGTCATCGTCATGGACAAGTCCACCGACATCGTCCGCGCGATCAGCCGCATCAGTTACTTCTACAAGCATGAGAGCTGCGGCCAGTGCACGCCGTGCCGCGAAGGCACCGGCTGGATGTGGCGGATGATGGAGAAGCTTCGCGAGGGCGACGCCGAAGTGGCCGACATCGACAAGCTGCTCGACGTCACCAAGCAGGTCGAAGGCCACACCATCTGCGCGCTTGGCGACGCCGCCGCCTGGCCGATCCAGGGGCTGGTCAGGCATTTCCGGCCGGAGCTCGAGCGGCGCATTGCCGAGCGGGCTGGCCGAACCATGCTGGAGGCCGCGGAATGATTGTCCTGTCGATCATTCTTATGGCCATGCAGGTCGGCGAAGTTCGACCCGACCGCGTAAAGGTCGCGATCGCGCCAGACGAGACTCGGCGCATCGAAGCCGACTTCGCGCGCTGTCTGGTGAAGATTCACCCGGTCGAAGCGCGGCATTTTGTCGTCGGCGACCTTGCCGACGCACAGGCACAGCAGAGCAATCTGATGCGGGCAGTCGACAATCGCTGCTTCGTTCCGAACATCTTGGGTGAGGCACGGATATCCATTCCGCCAGGCGCCCTGCGCCAAATGCTGGCGAACGCGCTGGTCCAGGCGCAGTTGGCTACGACGACGCTTGGCGACCTTGAATTGGTCGCGCCGCTAATCCACCCGATTTACAACGACGATCAGTTTCAGCCCAAGGCGGGAAAACAGTATAAGCCAGCCGAATTGCAGACGATGGCAGAACAACGCGCCGCGCTGAAGGCCGGGCGTTTCCTGTCGATTTTTGGGGAATGTGTTGTGCGTATGGACCAGGCGAATGCTCTGGTTTTGCTCAATAGCTCGCCAACCTCATCGGCCGAAGAAGCAGCGATCGCGGCGCTCGCTCCAGCAATGGGCCAGTGTATTCCGGAAGGTCAGTCGCTTGCTCTCAATAAGGAATCGATCCGCGGCAACGTTGCCGAGAATTATTATCGCCTCGCCGTTGCGCCGCGCGTGGCGCCGGTAAGCAAGGCTGCTCAATGACCATCCAGACAACCATCATCACCCTGCTGGTCGCGGTCGTCGCAATCATCGTCGCACTTGGCTGGCGCTCGCCCGACCGGTCGCCTGGGGTGGATACCGAAGCCGAACGCAAACGGATCGAAGACTGATGACGTCCACCGAAATCATCGTTGTCCTCGTCATGGTGGCCGCCGTTGCGGCAGCGCTCGCGCTTCGCGGCCGCGGGCCCCGGGTCACGCACATCGACCGCACGGTTCGGCGCGGAAAGGATGGCGACGGCGATGCCTAAAGTCACCGTCGACGACGTCGAGATCGAGGTTCCCCAGGGGGCGACCGTCCTCCAGGCATGCGAGCTTGCGGGCAAGGAAATCCCGCGCTTCTGCTATCACGAGCGCCTCTCGATCGCAGGCAATTGCCGGATGTGCCTGGTCGAGGTCGCTCCCGGACCGCCCAAGCCGCAGGCTAGCTGCGCTCTGCCCGCCGCCGACGGCCAGGCAATCCGCACCGACACCGCGATGGTCAAAAAGGCGCGCGAGGGGGTGATGGAATTTCTCCTCATCAACCACCCGCTCGATTGCCCGATCTGCGACCAGGGCGGCGAATGCGATCTTCAGGACCAGGCCATGGCCTATGGTCGCTCGCGCTCGCGCTACGAGGAAAATAAGCGGGCGATCGACGACAAATATATGGGCCCGGTCATCAAGACCGCGATGACCCGCTGCATCCAGTGCACGCGCTGCATGCGGTTCAGCTCCGAAGTCGCCGGGCACGACGAGATCGGAATGCTCTACCGCGGTGAGGACAGTCAGATCTCGACCTTCCTCGAACAGACCGTCACCGGCGAGCTTGCCGGCAATCTGGCCGATATCTGCCCGGTCGGCGCGCTCTTGCAGAAGCCGCAAAGCTTCGAGACCCGGCCGTGGGAGCTGAAGCGCGTCAACGCCATCGACGTCATGGACGCGGTCGGATCGAACATCCGGCTAGACGTGCGCCAGCGCCAGGTGATGCGCATCCTTCCCCGGATCAACGAGGACGTGAACGAGGAGTGGATCAGCGACAAGACCCGCCACCACGTCGACGCCCTGGTCCGCAACCGGCTCGACCGGCCATGGGTCCGCGAGAACGG
>JBDSSR010000195.1:0-3509 GCA_039928675.1 Sphingomicrobium sp.
TTGGTGACGCCGCCCGAACGGCGCACGCCTAGCCCGAATTGCGCAGCGCGGTCGCGATCGCGTTGATCGTGAGATGAATTCCGTCGCGGACTTTCTGGTCGGTTTCACCCGCACGGAACCGGCGCAACAGCTCGATCTGAAGCTCGTTGAGCGGTGCAATATATGGCAGGCGCAGTCGGATCGAATCCTGAAGCCGGGGATTGCGCTCGAGTAGGGCGGTCTCGCCGACGATCTCCAGCACTCGGTCATGAGTTCGCTGCCATTCGTCGCGGATGCGGCCGAACAGATGATTGCGGGCATCCGCATTTTCGACGAGCTGGGCGTATCTGGCGCTGATCATCATGTCCGATTTGGCGAGCACCATTTCGATGTTGTCGAGCGAGGTCCGAAAGAACGGCCAGGCCTCCCGCATCTCCTTGAGCAGGCCAAGGTCGTCGAAGGCGGCAAGGGCAGACCCGACACCGAACCAGCCGGGCAACATGACTCGCGCCTGAGCCCAGCTGAAGACCCAGGGGATCGCTCGAAGATCCTCGATCCGGTCCGATTTACCCCGGCTTGCCGGGCGTGACCCGATGTTGAGGGTCGCGATTTCGGACAAGGGGGTCATCTGGCGAAAGAAGGTCGAAAATTCTGTCTCGCCGTAAACCAGGCTCCGATAGGTCGTGAATGCCTGGTCGGACAGGCCGCTCATGACCTTTGCAAAGCGCTTGTCGTCGGCTTTCGAAAGTTCGTCCTGCTCGAGCGACGCAAGGACGGTCGCGGCTGTCATCGCTTCAAGGTTTGCGGCCGCGATATCGGGCGTTGCATATTTGGCGGCGATGACCTCCCCTTGCTCCGTAATCCGGATCCTCCCGGCGACAGTTTCCTTCGATTGCGCGCGGATCGCCGCGAAACTCGAGCCACCGCCCCTGCCGACCGCGCCGCCGCGCCCGTGAAACAGCTGCATTGGGACACCGGCCTCGGCGAACACTTCGGCAAGTGCCTTGCTTGCGTTGTACAGGGTCCAGACTGACGTCAGGTAACCGCCGTCCTTATTGGAATCGGAATAGCCGATCATGACTTCGGCATGACCCCGCGCAGTCACCGCCGTCATGATTTCGGGAAGCCCAAGCCATCGGCGGACAATTTCGGGCGCGCTTTGGAGGTCGGCGATGGTTTCGAACAATGGCACCGCCATTATCGCCGCGTGCGGCGGTTCGGAGGCTCGCCACAGCCCCGTCTCCTTCAACAAAACGTGAACCTCGAGCAGGTCCGACAGCTGTTCCGCCTTGGAGATGATGTGATAGCGGATTGATTCCGGCCCATAGAGGGAATGGACGTCGGCTGCAGCGCGCATGATATCGAGCTCGGATCGGGTCTGGTCGGAATAGTCGAGGAACGCGCTCGACAGCGGCCGATCGGACGCAAGCTCGCGCCGCAGCAGGTCGACCCGGTCGGTCTCTTCCAGCGACAGATAATCCGCCTCGACCCCGGCGGCCAAAAGCAACTCCGCGACGACCTTTTCATGAACATTCGAATTCTGTCGAAGGTCGAGTGTGGCGAGGTGAAAGCCGAACAGTTCAACCGCCCGAATCAGCCTTTGCAGCGGTGCATGGGCGGCAAGCAGACCGTCGCCCTCGCTTGCAAGCGCCTCGGCGATGACGTTCAACTCGGTCACGAATTGCGACGGGTCGGCATAGGGCTCGGCCTGCAGGCGCGAGGGACGCGGCGCTTCACTCCCCACCCGCTCCCGATAGGTCGCAGCAAGTCGCGCATAAATGCCACTGATCGCCCGGCGATAAGGCTCATCCGAGCGCACTGGTGATGTGTCGCCGGAGCGCTGCGCGAACGCACGCAGGTCAGCGGTTTCGTGCGCAAGGTCCGACGAAATCGACAGCTCGGCGCCAAGCGCATGAACCTTGTCGAGATAGTACAGAAGAACGGTCTCGAATGAGCGGCCGAGGGCGTGGCGGACGGTCTCCGCAGTCACGTTGGGATTGCCGTCGCGGTCGCCTCCGATCCAGGTCCCAATACGAAGGAAACCGCGTGGCCGACGTTTGAGAAGATTCTCCCATCGCCCGTAAAGCTTGGGCAGGACGGGCAGGAAGATGTCCCTCAAATAGGACAGTGCATTTTCCACTTCGTCGGCGACGAACAAGCGATCGCGGCGGAGCGGACGAGTCAGCCAAAGCAAAGTGATCTGCCGCGCAATCGCCTCCTCGACCGGCTCGCCGTCGCTTTCCGACTCGCCGCGATCGCGAAGACTCATCAGCTCGGCGATGCGATTCCTGTGATCGATCATGCTTTTCCGGCGCACTTCGGTCGGATGCGCGGTCAGCACCGGCATGATCAGGCCCCGGTCGAGCAGATCGGCCACCTGATCCTCGCCAATCCCGTCGCCCGCCAGGATGTCCAGCGCCTGCGCCAGGGTCGCATCGGGCTCCGCCGATCCCGACTGCCGGTCTTCGGCAAGATTGGCGAGCATCGAGAACAGCATGAATCCGCGAACGAAATCGAGCGCTTCGTCCTGGGTCAGTGCAGCAAGCCCCGGATCGACCGCGTCGCTTGCGCTGATGCCGCGATGACGATCGACCGACGTCGAGCGGATGTACTCGATGCGACGGAACAGCGTTTCCCCGCCAAACCGGCGAATGACATCGCCAAGCACTCTGCCAAGAAACCGGACGTCGGCGTTCTGCTCCACCTGGCGCGAACCGTCCGACGATCGCGCATGGTTCAGTTCGGGTGCGATCACGGTTCCCATACGGTCATGTTCCTGACGAAAAGGCCTGATCGAGATCGGCCACAAGGTCGTCACAATCCTCGAGCCCGACCGACAAGCGAAGCAAGTCCGGGGTAATCCCCGCATCGGCCTGCGCCTCGGGCGACATTCCGCGATGAGTCATTGTCGCGGGCACACAGACCAGCGTCGAGAAGCCGCCGAGGGACGAGGCCAAAGTGATCAGCTTCAAGGCGGCGACAAAGCGATCTGCAGCCGCCTTTTGTCCTTTCAGCTGAAAGCTCAGGACGAAACCGGGGCCCGACTGCTGCGCCGCTGCGATCGCTTTGTCTTGCGACCCGCCAAGCCCGGGGAAATGAACGACCGCGACTTCCGGACGGTCCTGGAGCCAGTTGGCGATGCGAACCGCGCTTGCCTCCTGGCGGTCGATCCGAAGCGGCAGGGTTCTAAGGCCGCGAACAATTTGCGAAGCGTCGAACGCCGAACCGTTGAGGCCCGCGGCATTCGACCACCATTCCACCCGTTCGACGAGCGCGCTGTCCTTGGCGAGAAGCGCACCTCCAAACAGGTCGGCATGACCATTGAGAACTTTCGTTGTCGAATGAAGGACAAGATCGCAGCCAAGCGCGAGTGGCTGCTGCCGGCACGGCGACAAAAGGGTGTTGTCCGCCAGAACCAGCGCTCCGCGGGCCTTGGCCGCTGCTGCGCGGCGCCTGATGTCGGTGGTTCGAAGCAGCGGATTGCTGGGCGTTTCGATCCACAGCAGTGCAAGGTCGTGGGCCAGCGCTTG
>JBDSSR010000196.1:0-1727 GCA_039928675.1 Sphingomicrobium sp.
CTCGATCGTATCGGCATCGCGATCGAAGTCCTGCGCCATCACGTCGACGCCCTGGGCCTGAAGTTCGGCCTCCTCGGGGCTGCGCGCGACATTGACCTTGATCGTCACCGACACTTCGGGGTGAAGAGCGATCCGGACGTCGTGAACGCCAAGCGTCTTGATCGGCCGGTCGAGCACGACCTGGCTCTTGGTCACCTTGGCACCGACACCTTCGAGGGCCTCGACGATGTCGCGGCCACTGACCGAGCCATAGAGGTGGCCGACGTTGGAGGCCTGCCTGATCAGCTGGACGGTCTTGCCGTCGACATCCTTGGATGATGTTTCGGCGTCCGACCGGCGACTGGCATTGTCTTCCTCGATCCGCGCGCGGTTCTTTTCGAACAGCTTGCGGTTGCTGTCATTGGCGCGAAGCGCCTTTTTGTTGGGCAGAAGGAAGTTGCGGGCAAAGCCGTCCTTGACCTTGACTACGTCGCCGATGGCGCCGAGTTTTTCGACCCGCTCAAGAAGAATGATTTCCATTCTAAAGCGCTCCTTATTTTACGACATAGGGAAGCAGGCCGATGTGGCGGGCGCGCTTGATCGCACGCGCCAGCTCACGCTGCTTCTTGGATGAGACCGCGGTAATCCGCGACGGGACGATCTTGCCGCGCTCCGAGACGAAGCCCTGAAGCAGGCGGACGTCCTTGTAATCGATGCGCGGGGCGTCCTTGCCGGAAAAGGGGCAGGACTTGCGGCGGCGGAAAAAAGCGCGAGCCATTATCCGGCCTCCACTTCCCGGCTGCTGCTGCTGCGGAATTCACCACGGTCGCCGCGATCGCCGCGGTCGCCACGATCCGGACGATCGCCCCGGTCGCCGCGGTCGCCACGGGGACCGCGCTCACGCTCCTTGTCGCCACGGCGCATCATTGCCGATGGGCCGGCTTCATGCTCCTCGACCTTGAGGGTGAGGAAGCGGATGACGTCTTCGTTGATGTTCGACTGGCGCTCCAGCTCGGCGACTGCGGCCGGCGGCGCGTTGAGGTCGAGCATGACGTAATGCGCCTTGCGGTTCTTCGACATGCGGTAGGACAGGCTGCGCAGGCCCCAATTCTCGGTCTTGACGACCGATCCGCCATTATCGCTGATGATCTTGGTTGCGTTTTCCGCAAGCGTGTCGACCTGAGCCTGGGCGAGGTCCTGACGCGCAAGGAAAACATGCTCGTAAAGCGGCATGCTTAATATTCTCTTTTGCTGGCCGATCGTTGACTTGCCCCAGTGGCAAGCCCCTCCGGCTATCGTCTTAAATGCGAGCGGCGCGGAGCAAAGCCCGAGCGCCAGCGCTGCGCCCATTGCCGGAACGGCGGGCAAATGGCAAGGGTTGGAGCAATGGCGACGAAGCTCAAATCCGTCCAGCCGAGCGCGGACCCGATGGATCGGCTGAGCCTGCCCGGCTGGCTGTATCACGATCCCGAATTCTTCGAGGCTGAACAGCGGGCATTCCTCCGCTCCGCCCGGCAGATCGTGTGCCACCAGAGCGAAATCGCTTTGGCCGGCGAGTGGCGGACGCTCGAATATCTCGGCCAAAGCGTGATCGTGATCCGCGGCGACGACGGGACGGTCCGAGCCTTCGCCAACGTCTGCCGCCATCGCGGATCGCGGCTCGTCGACGGGTCGGGCGGCTGTGCCAAGGTACTGACCTGTCCCTATCATGCGTGGAGCTATGCGCGGGACGGGCGGCTGGTGGGCGT
>JBDSSR010000197.1:0-3038 GCA_039928675.1 Sphingomicrobium sp.
GAGGAGCATTGCGAGGAATTTTATTCGCTGTGCATTCGCGAGGCCGGAAAGACGCTTCCCGACGCGGTCCTTGAAGTGCGCGAAGCGGTCGATTTTCTTCGCTTTTACGCCGGCGAGGCGCGGCGCCAGTTCGTCGCGCCGATGGTGCTCCCGGGGCCGACCGGCGAGCATAACGAGCTGCGGCTTCACGGCCGCGGCCTGTTTGCCTGCATTTCACCGTGGAATTTCCCGCTTGCGATCTTCACCGGGCAGGTTGCTGGAGCGCTTGCGGCAGGCAATTGCGCGATTGCCAAGCCAGCCGAGCAAACGCCGCTGATCGGTGCGCTTGCAATCAATCTCATGCATTTGGCGGGAATTCCGGCCGATATCGTCCAGCTGGCGGCAGGCGATGGCGAGGTCGGAGCGACACTGACCGCGCATCCGCTGCTGGCCGGAGTGGCCTTTACCGGTTCCAGCCAGGTCGCCCGGATCATCAATCGCACGCTTGCCGAGCGCGACGGGCCGATCATTCCCTTCATCGCCGAAACGGGTGGGCAGAATGCGATGATCGTCGATAGTTCGGCGCTGCCCGAACAAGTCACCCGCGACGTCGTCTCGTCGGCCTTCCAGAGCGCCGGGCAGCGCTGCTCCGCCTGCCGGGTGATCTTCGTCCAGGAGGATGTCGCCGATGCGATGGTGACGATGATCGCGGGCGCGCTCGAAGCGCTGCAGGTTGGCGATCCGGCGGACCTTGCAACCGACGTCGGGCCAGTGATCGACGAGGAGGCGCGCGAATTGCTCGACGCGCATTTGGACTGGCTCGACCGGAACGCCAGGAAAGTCGTCCGGCTTGAACTTCCCAAGAGCGCTGCAAAGGGCAGTTTCGTGACGCCCGCAATTTATGAAATACGCGCTCTAAGCGACTTGAATCGCGAGAATTTCGGACCGATTCTGCACGTCATCAGATTTGCCGGCGACCGGCTTGCTGAGGTCGTCGATCAGATCAATGCCAGCGGCTACGGACTGACGCTCGGGCTGCAAAGCCGGATCGACACGGTGCGCGATTATGTCGAGCAAAACGCAAGGGTCGGCAATTTCTATGTCAACCGCAACCAGATCGGCGCAGTCGTCGAAAGCCAGCCGTTCGGCGGCGAGGGATCAAGCGGGACCGGGCCCAAGGCCGGCGGCCCGCATTATGTCGCGCGCTTCGCGACCGAGCGGGTGACCTGCGTGGATACGACGGCGGCCGGCGGCAATGCCTCGCTGATGTCGGCGGTCGAAGGCTGAGCGTCCCACGGCGTCGTCCGTTCGCCCGCCGGGTGGAGGATGAAGGACCGCGCGAAAATCTCGATCTGCCCGCGCAGCCGCTTGTCTTCCACTTCGCGCACGAGAAACCGGAGCGTGTCGGGGAAGGTGTCGATGTCGCCAAGTCGCGGTTCGCGGCGGAAAGCCATGTCCCAGCCGTCGAAACATCGCTTGAGGACTCGCCGGTTGACCAGCTCGGTCACGGCGTAATGGCGGGTGTCGGCACGGATCTTGCGCCACAACTCCTTCATTTCGACGCCGGGGCCTTCGATCACCTGCATGTAGCGACCGCCGCCCGCGACCAGCAGCCCGCTAATGTCGTCGCGCTGGTTGGCGGCGCGGGCAACGGTCAGGATGTCGTGAATGAGCCGGGAGGTCTGCGGTTCGGTCGCGGAACTGAAATAGGCGATCTGAAGCACGTTCGGCCCCCTCGTTTGGATGAGGGCCGGGAATGACTCCCGGACATTGCCACAGCGTTGCGGTTTGATCCGATCCGGAGCTTTTGCGCGAAGGGGCGCGGTCGTTGGGCAATATGGCTCCCCGGGCCTGATTCGAACAGGCGACCATTCGATTAACAGTCGAACGCTCTACCGCTGAGCTACCGAGGAGTGTCCCTTGCGGGCAGGCGGCTAGATAACGCGGGCAACCTTAAAGGCAAGCCTCTAAGCGATCCGCTGGCCGGATCGCGCGATAGAAACGGGTAAGCGATCGGCTTTAGAGTCAGGTGAGGAACTGCTCCATCGCGATGCGCTCGTCGAGCGCGTGCTCTGGGTCGAACAGCAAGGTCAGCGAGCGGTCGCGATCGAGCGTGATTTCGACCCGCGCAACATCGCGCACTTCGATCTGGTCGGCGACTGCTGACACCGGCCGATTGTGCGCCTCCAGAATCCTCAGGCCAACGGCGGTGTCGTCGGGCAGGATCGCGCCCGACCAGCGGCGCGGGCGGAACGGACTGATCGGAGTTAGCGCAAGCATTTTCGCGGCCAGCGGAAGGATCGGCCCGTGAGCGCTCAAATTGTACGCGGTCGATCCCGCCGGAGTCGCCACCAGCACCCCGTCGCATGCCAGTTCGGGGAGTGCCACGCGGCCGTTCACCGACACTTCGATCTTGGCCGTCTGGCGGGTTTCGCGAAGCAGCGACACCTCGTTGATCGCGGCGTGGACCTTGATTTCGCCTGAAACCGTGGTTGCGCGCATTTCCAGCGGTGCAACGCGGATCGCCTTGGCCGCGAGGATTCGCTGGGGAAGGTCCTCGACCCGCCATTCGTTCATGAGGAAGCCGACCGTCCCCCGGTTCATTCCGAAAACTGGCCTGGGGCGTTCGTCAGCAAGCATTTCGTGAAGCGTCTGGAGCATGAACCCGTCGCCGCCAAGAACCACCAGCGTTGCCGCCTCCTTGGCCGGCGCGAAGCGGTAGCGGTCGAGCAATTGCAGCGCGGCTTCGCGCGCGACGTCGGTGGGCGAGGCAAGCAGGCCGATGCCGCTTGCCGCAAGGTCGATCGGTTGACTGTCGTGCGGGTGTGACCCGTCGGCGCTCACGGACTGACCTTTCGAAAATTGCCGGCTCAAATGAGGATAGGGCTTCTGGCACCCAAGGTCACTGTCCCGTTTCGGAGCGCGGTCGAGCCGCCCGGTTCCGGCCCCGCGGCGAACGGCCTAGCGGTTCCGAATGCTGAACAGAGACGGCGTCTACACTTGGGGAAAGCGGAAATCCGACCGGGCCCAAGCGCCCGTCCGCCCAGTGGTCGCGAGCG
>JBDSSR010000198.1:0-10691 GCA_039928675.1 Sphingomicrobium sp.
CGCGAGCCCGCTGAAGCGCCGACAGCCGGATCGCCGGCCGGGCATAATCGGTGAACACCAGAAACGTGCCGCCGTAGGGGATGACACCCCCATGAAGCGCCATTCCATTCATCGCCGCGGCCATGCCAAATTCGCGAATTCCGTAATAGATGTAGCGGCCCGCATAATCGTTGGCGGTCAGGGGCTGAAGCGCCTTGGTTTTGGTGTTGTTCGATCCCGTGAGGTCGGCCGAGCCGCCGATCGTTGCGGGAATGGCGGCGTTGATTGATTCCAGGGCCATCTCCGACGCTTTGCGCGTTGCCACCGGTTTCTGGTCGACAAGGAGTTTGTCGAGATAGGGACCAAGCCAGGCCTCGCTGACCTTGCCATTCAGCCGGGCCAGAAACTCGGTCTTTCGCCCGCTTTGATCGAGCCGGTCGATCCATTGGGCGCGGTCGACCGCGCCGCGCTTGCCGGCGGAGCGCCAGGCGGTCAGCGCGTCGTCAGGGATTTCGAACGGAGCTGGTTCCCAGCCAAGCGCGACCCGGGCCGCGGCAACCTCATCCGCGCCAAGCGCCGCACCGTGGGTCGCGGCTGTGCCCTGCTTGTTGGGCGCTCCGTAACCGATGATCGTCTTGCAGCGAATCAGGCTTGGCCGCGGGTCGGCAAGGGCTTCGCGGATCGCGCGATCAACGTCGTCGGCGTCGAGACCGTCGCATTGGCAGGTGTGCCATTGCGCGGCGCGATGCCGTTCCAACACGTCCTCGTTGCGCGACAAGGCGGCAGCGCCGTCGATAGTGATTTCATTGTCGTCCCAAAGGACTATCAGGCGGCCAAGCCCAAGATTGCCGGCAAGCCCGGTGGCCTCATGATTGACGCCTTCCATCAAGTCGCCATCCCCGGCGATGACGAAGGTTCGATGATCGACCAGGCTGTCGCCATAGACCGCGTTCAAATGGCGTTCGGCGATCGCCATCCCGACCGCCATCGCAACCCCCTGGCCAAGCGGCCCGGTGGTGACTTCAACCCCGGCGAGCTCGAAATTCTCGGGGTGGCCGGCGGTCGGCGATCCGAGCTTTCTGAAATGGCGAAGGTCGTCCAGCGTGGGGCGATCGTAGCCTGTCAGATAGAGCAAAGCGTAGATCAGCATCGAGCCGTGACCGGCAGACAGGATGAACCGGTCGCGGTCGGGCCAGCGCGGATCGGACGAATCAAACTTCAAATGGCGCGTGAACAGGCTCGTGGCGGCATCGGCCATGCCCATCGGCATGCCCGGGTGCCCGCTGCTGGCGGCCTCCACCGCATCCATGGCGAGAGCCCGGATGGCGTTTGCAAGTCGGCGGTCGGTCGGCTGCATAGGCTCCATCGATGCTGCGGCACCGTGCCGGGTGGACGGGCCGATGCGCGCCCTTTGGAAGGTGAGCCGAGCAGCGTCAATGCTTGCCGGCTCAAGCCAAAGTGCTTAGCGAACCCCGGATGGACGACGGTGGCCTTTCAACATCATTTGACCGCGCCGAGCAGGCGCTGGAGCGCATTCAGCGCGCACTCGACAACCGACCCCCAGCGGAGGGCCGCGACGACCAGCTCCGAGCACGGGTTCGGGAAGTCGTCGATGAGCTCGACGAACTGATTCGCGAATCAGTCGCTGCCTGATGGCGCTGATCGATCTCAATATCGCGGGACGGTCCTATCAGGTCGCCTGCCGCGACGGCGAGGAGGAGACTTTGCGCGCGGCCGCCCGGCTGGTCGATGGCAAGAGCCGCGAAGCGCTGTCGGGGCTTGGGACGCTGTCGGAAGCTCGCCAGTTCCTGTTTGCCTCGCTGCTTCTTGCGGACCAGCTGATCGACAAGAATCCGACGGCCGCTGCGCCTCCACCACCGCCACCCGTCGATCCGGCGCTTGCCACTCGCGCCGAGGCGCTTGCGGAGCGCCTGGAATCGCTTGCCGGAGCACTTGAGAATGATGCCGCCAGTGACTAGGTTGGGCGCGACGGGCACTACCCGGTACGAGCCTTTGGAAAATCCCTGAGGCTATCTAATCCCAATGGGAGCTGTCCCTGCCTGGGCCCTGGCCCGGATCATACGGCGCCCACCTGACGTTTGGCGTCAGAGGATTTTAGGGCAAACGGCCATGGTGGTCCCGTCACCTCCCTTTTCGAACGATCCGCGGCCCGGCATGGAACCGCATTGCAAGGATTCGCTCCGCCGAGCGGCACTCGATTCGCGCAAGGCATACGTTCGGACCTTGAGCGACGGTAACCGAGCGCGGCTCGAACAACGGCTTGCCGAACGGCTCACGTCGACCTGGGCGGGGGCAACAGTGGTCGCCGGCTATGCCGCGCTCGGCTCCGAAATCAGTCCGCTGCTGGCGATCGAAGAAGCGCGGGCCGTCGGCGCAATCGTCGCCTATCCGGCGTTCGACCATCCGGCCAAACCATTCGCTTTCCGCGCCGGCGACCCGCTTTCCGCCGGCCCGTTCGGGATCATGCAGCCCAAATCCTCCACCCCGGTCGTCGAGCCCGACGTGATCATGGTGCCGCTGGTCGCGATAGATAGCCGAGGGACCAGGCTTGGCCGGGGCAAAGGGCATTACGACCGCGCCCTTGCACACCTCCGAAAAAACGGGGCTCGACTGATCGGCGTCGGCTGGGCGATGCAGCGGCTCAACCAGATCATCCCGGCAGACGAATGGGACGTTCCGCTCGACGCGTTCGCCTCGCCCGACGGGATCGAGACGTTCGACCGGATACCATGAGCGCGTTCGTTCAGGACCCGTGGCATGAAAGCCACAGGCGGCGCATTCATTGCGCCGCTAGCCACCGCGCGAATTGACACCGGTCCGGTGAAAGGTTCACCCTTTTCGACCAACGAGCCAAATGGCCGAAGACATTGATGTAACCGGTTACATTGCCGCCTGGGGAGAGGGCCACATGAATATGTCAGTCAACAAGCGCACGCTTGCATCCGGAATTTCCGGCATTGCCATTGCCACCGCGATGTCGGTTGCAACGCCTGCCTTTGGGCAATCATCGACGTCCACCCTGCAGGGCACAGCGCCCGCCGGAAGCGTCGTCGTCGCAACCCAGGTCGACACCGGCGTGGTTCGTCAAACCAAGGTCAATGCGGACGGCACATACACCATGCTGGGTTTGCCTGCTGGTAACTATCGCGTGACCGATGCCGGAGCTTCGCAGGATGTCGTCGTTCCGGTTGCCTCGGTTCAAGTCGTGGACTTCGTTGCCACCCAACCAACCGCAGAGCGGGGCGCCATTGTCGTGACGGCGCGCCGTCCGACGGTTGAAACCAAGACTTCCCAAGTCAATCAGTTCGTGACTCTCCACGACATCGCGTCGCTGCCGCAGACGACGCGCAACTTCCTCGAATTCGCCGACACCGTTCCCGGCATGCAGTTCAGCGTGGATCAGAACCACAACACCACGCTCCGTGGCGGCGCCCAGCTCAACTCCGCCGGCAACGTCTTCATCGACGGCGTGAGCCAGAAGGACTTCGTCGGTTCGGGTGGTGGTACCAATGGCAGCGGCTCGGGCTTCACCGGCAGTGGCGGCCCCAGCGGCAACGGCGATCCTGGCAACCCGTTCCCGCAGCTTGCAATCGCCGAGTATAAGGTCGTCAGCTCCAACTACACCGCCGAATATGGCGACGCGGCAAGCGCGATCATCGTCGCGCAGACCAAGTCCGGCGCCAACCATTTTCAGGGCGAAGCGTTCGGCACCTACACCAACGAGCACCTCCGCGCCTCGCTTCCGTCGGAAATCGCGGCCAAGACCGGCAAGGCACGCCAGCCAAGCAAGGAATATGGCGTCGCGCTTAGCGGTCCGATCGTGAAGGACGTTGCCCACTTCTTCTTCACTTGGGAACATAAGAGCCTGGCGAACTACGCCACCGTTCTCTCCAGCCCGGATGTGCCTAGCTCGGCCATCGCCTTGCTGCCGGGCGACATTCAGAACCAGTTCGGCCCGGTCACCAATCCGTTCACCGAAAACCTCTACTTCGGCAAGATCGACGTCGAGCCAACCCAGAACGACCGGCTCGAGTTCACCGGCAATTTCCGGCTTGAACACAACATTCCTAACGCCGGCGGTCAGAACGCAATTACGACGCAGGTCCCTTATCGGAACAACGTCAAGCGCGGTGACGCCAAGTGGCAACACACCGGCAACGATTGGTTCAACTCCTTGCGAGTGTCGTACCAGGATGCCTTGTCAGCTGCTGAACCAACGACCGCGAGTCCGCAATTCGATTACTTCTACTTCCCGAACAATCCCAGCGGGCCGAACTCCAATCAGAACCGGGCTTCGATCATCAATGTCGGTGGCCCTGGCTCGGGCGTCGGCGTCGTCAACCGCCAGAAGGGCTGGACCGTCGCGGACGATGTAACCTTCTCCAACATTCAGCTCGCCGGCACGCACACGTTCAAGCTCGGCGCAGCGTACACGTCGATCGACCTGACGACGCAGAATGCCAGCGCAGATCTTGGCAACGCGACCTATTATTATGCGGTTACGCCCGCCGGAGTCGCATCGACACCCTTTGAAATTCAGTATCCGAACCTGACGGCGGGCTTCAACACCGCGCGTGTCGAGACTCGCGACAAGCAGTACAGCGCCTACGTCCAGGACAATTGGGACGTAAATCCGCAGCTGCAGGTCAACCTTGGCCTACGCTGGGATCACGAAGTCATTCCGGCGTACCTGGATTATGTGACCCCGGCCAACGTGGTTGCGGCGGTCAACGGACCCTTCCCGGGTACGAGCCAGACCTATGCGTCGGTGCTTGCGACGGACGCTCCAGGCGCCCCGGGCTATAACATCAACGATTACATCAGCAACGGGCATAATCGGAAGGCACCTCACCTCTTCTCGCCGCGCGTCGGCTTCTCCTACGACGTCCATGGCGACAACAGGCTGGTTCTTTTTGGCGGATACGCTCGTGCTTACAACCGCAACCTGTTCAGCACGCTGGCGCTGGAGTCGACCAAAATTGCGCTCAACGGCAATCCGCAAATATTCTTCCCGTCGCCGCAAACCCCCGGTGACTTCGGCCCGTGCTTCACGAGCGCGGACGTCGGGACCGGCCACTGCTATGCCTTTGATCCGGCCTATCTGACCCCGGGCGGCTTGGCCAACTTCCAGACCAATCCGACTTCCCACGAAGTCGATTTGATCAACAACAACATCAAGACGCCCTACTCCGATCAGTTCAGTCTCGGCGTTCGTAGCCGGCTTGGCGACTGGAACACGCAGGCAACCATTCAGTACATCGCCAGCTACAACGGCATCTATGGTCACTGGGGCGCGCGCTACGCGAGCGGTCAATATTTCGACAGCACCGGCTCGCAATGGGGCGGTCAGGGCGTACCCGGCGTCGGCTCGCTGATTCTTTTCGATAACGGCTTTAAGGATCGCAACCTGCAGGTCTCGCTGGGGGCGCAAAAGCCCTATACCCGCCAGTCGGGCTGGAGCGCGACCGCTGCCTACACTTTCTCCGCCGCCAAACAGAACAATAGCTATTCCTACGGCGCCGGCGGCAATGTGTACCTGTTCGACTACCCGATTGCGGAAGATTATCCGTTCCTGCGGTCCGGGTCAGTGCCTCGGCATCGCCTGGTCATGACTGCAACCAAGGACCTGCCGTGGGGTATCCAGCTCGCCGGCAAGCTCACCCTGGCGACGTCGCAGACCTTCTACGCTGGCTACGGGTGCGACAACCAATCGAAGCCGGGCTGCACGCAGAACTCGAGCGGCTTCTACGTCAATCAGTTCGGCGGTGGTTTTGGTGGCTTTGTCGCACTTACCCCGCATGAGTTCATCGGCTACAAAGATCTCGATATTCAGCTGACCAAGAACTTCAACTTCCTGAACACGTTCAGCGCGTACGGCCGCGTGGACGTCATCAACGTGTTCAATTGGCACAACTACAGCGACACCCAGTTCACCTTCACGAACGGGGTTCCGGCTTCGGTGAAGTACAATCCGAACGGCAATATCTCCGGATCGCCGTTCACGATCAGGCTATCGGCCGGGTTGAGGTTCGGTGACGTTGCCCCGCCGCCGCCACCGATTGTCGAAATGGCTCCACCGCCACCACCGCCACCGGCCATGCAGACCTGCGCGGATGGCTCGATGATCGACGCGGCAGCGACCTGCGCGGTCGCGCCGCCGCCACCGCCACCGCCGCCGCCGGCTCCGGTCGAGCGTGGCGAACGCGGTCAGTAAGACTGGCCTATGCTGGAAGAGACTGGGGCGGCGCGAAAGCGTCGCCCTTTTCTTTTGAGTTTGCGGGCTTTTTTCCGCCCATCATTCCCCCTATCGCGAGAGCATGACGCAGCCGGAAACCGAGCGCCCCATCCGATCCGTCGCAATTATCGGCGGCGGAACCGCGGGATGGATGTGCGCTGCCGCCATTTCAAAGTCGTTCGGACGCAACATCTCCGTCGTGCTGGTCGAATCCGAGGAAATCGGGACCATCGGCGTCGGCGAAGCGACCGTCCCCCACCTGTCCGCCTTCAACCGCCTGCTTGAAATCGACGAGGCGGAATTCGTCCGGCAAACTCAGGGTAGTTTCAAGCTCGGGATCCAGTTCAACGACTGGGGTGGGATCGGCGACAGCTATATCCATGGCTTTGGCAGCATCGGCCACGATCTGGGTTTGATGCCCTTCCATCAGTATTGGCTGAAAGCCCGGGCGATGGGCAAAGCAAAGGACATCAGTCGATATTCGCTGAACACCCTTGCCGCCGAGCAAGGCAAGTTCATGGCAGCACCAACCGACGCGCCGCCCAATTCTCCATTGGCGGGAATTGCCTACGCCTATCATTTCGACGCGACTCTTTACGCGCGCTTCCTGCGCAGCCAGGCCGAAACTCAGGGTGTTGAACGCGTCGAGGGCAAGGTTGTTGGCGTCAATCAGTCGGGCGAAACTGGCTTTGTCGAAAGCGTGGAACTGGAAAGCGGGCAAACCCTAAGCGCCGACCTGTTTCTCGACTGCTCTGGATTTCGCGCCTTGCTGATTGGCGAATCCTTGGGCGTCGCCTTCGAGGACTGGACGCATTGGCTTCCGTGCGATCGGGCGCTGGTTTCGCCGTGCGAGAAAGTCGGACCCCCCACCCCTTACACCCGTTCAACCGCCCACAAGGCTGGCTGGCAGTTTCGCATTCCTCTCCAGCACCGGACGGGAAACGGCCACATCTTCAGCAGCCAGTTCAGCAGCAACGATGATGCGGCGGAAATTCTTCTCAGGACCCTCGACGGACCTGCGCTCGGCGAGCCGAAGCTTCTCAAGTTCACGAGTGGAAAGCGGCGCAAGCTGTGGGATCGTAATGTCATTGCGATCGGACTCGCCGGGGGCTTCCTCGAGCCACTGGAGTCCACCGCGATCTTCCTCATTCAGTCCGGCATCAATCGCCTGATGAGCCTGTTCCCGACCACCGCTTGCGATCAAGCGCTGCAGAACACGTATAATGACCAGGCGCGTTTCGAATATGAACGCATTCGCGACTTCATTATCCTCCACTACCATGCAACCCAGCGAGACGACTCCGAGTTCTGGAATTACGTCAGGACGATGAGCATCCCGGACACGCTGAAATCGTACATGGAGCTGTTTGCGGCAGACGGTCAGTTCTTCCGCAACGGCACCGAGATGTTTGGCATTACGAGCTGGGTGCAAGTCATGTTGGGGCAAGGCATCTATCCCCGCGGCCACCACCCGGCGGTGGATTGGGTTGCGGACGAGGATATGCTTGCGTTGGTCGATAACGTCGAAAAAGTCGTCGCGATGAACGCGCAGCTGATGCCGCAGCACGAAGCCTTCATCCAACGTTGTTGCGCTTCCCCCGCCCCGTCGCGGGTGACCGCGCACCGTGAGCGGGTGCAGTGAAACCTGCACTCCGGCGTGTCGGAAATTCGCAAAGTCCGGTCGTCGTCATCGACGAGTTCACCGGCGCCGCCGAAGCGATTGCGCGGCTCGCGGACGATCTCGCGCCCTACCCGCCGGTCGAGCACAACTACTACCCCGGCATCCGGCGCATGATTAGCGCCGCCGACGAGGCAGCCTATCAATACGTCAATCACACTTGCCAGGCAGCCGCGGGCTTCGTCGGTGGAGCGTTCGGGGTCGACAATTTCCAGCTGACCGAAGCGAGCTTTTCTATCGTCACGGTCCAGCCGGACCGGCTTCAACCCCTACAGCGCGCGCCACACTTCGATTCCGCCGACCAGAACGTGTTCGCGATTCTTCATTTCCTGCGCGTTCCCGAAGCTTCAGGAACGGCGTTCTATCGTCACCGCGCAACCGGCGTCGAACGAGTCACCAACGACAACCTCAATCGGTTCGTCAGCGGTGCCCAGGCCGACGCCGCGCGGCTTGCGTCCGACAGTGGGTATATCCACGGATCGAACGACTTTTACGAACAGATCGGAATGGTCGAAGCGGTCCCGGATCGGCTGATCATGTATCACGGCAGCTTGCTCCATTCGGGCATCATTCCCGAAGGCATGACGTTCAGCGCCGATCCGCGCCACGGCCGGCTCACGGGCAACTTTTTTCTTCTCGGCGGTATGGGGAACAAGGCCAATGGCTAAAACGATGCGCGTGGCGACACTGACGGTGGGCCTACTTGCTTCGGCCCTGCTTGGGTCGGGCCGGGCCTCCGCGCAGCAACGCACGACGATCAACCCGGTCGATCTCGATTACCGCTACAATTTCGAACAGATCAACGACGGCGTTTCCTATCGCACCGGCGCGGATCCGGCGATCGTCAACCACAAGGGCGCTTACTATCTGTTCCTGACACTGGCCGACGGCTACTGGCGCTCGACCGACCTCATCCACTGGGCATTTGTCACGCCCAGCATGTGGCCAAACGGCGGGATTGTCGCGCCAGCGGTGATTTCGGACGGAGACCGGCTGATCATCGAACCGTCGAACTCATTCACTCAGCCGACCTCGATCTACGTCACGACGGCCCCGGAAACGGGCAAGCTGGAGTATCTCGTTCGGCGCTTCCCCAACATGCCGGGCGTGACCGACAAGTTGCCGCAAGACATGAAGCCCGGCGAAGTGCCACCGGGACCGTGGGACCCGGGCCTGCTAAAGGACAATGACGGCCAATGGTATCTTTACTGGGGCTCATCCAACGTCTTCCCGGTCTACGGTCAGAAGATCGCCTTTGCCGACGGGAAGCTGATCTACCAGACCCACGCCGAGCCATTGTTCTTGCTGCACCCCGATGAGCACGGCTGGGAGCGGTTCGGCCAGGATCACAGCGGCCTGCTGAGCAACGGCGAGCCAACCAAACCCTATGTCGAAGGGGCCTGGGTCAACAAGGTCGGCGGCCGCTACTATCTCCAGTACGGCGCGCCCGGGACCGAGTTCAACGCTTATGCCAACGGCACCTACGTTTCCGACAAGCCGCTCGGCCCGTTCACCTACGCGCCCTATAATCCGGTCGCCTACAAGCCCGGCGGGTTCGTTCACGGTGCCGGCCATGGATCCACCTTTCAGGACCGATACGGCAATTGGTGGAACAGCGGCACTCCGTGGATCGGCTACAACTGGACGTTCGAGCGGCGGATCGACCTTCTTCCAGGCAGGATTTACCCCGACGGGCAGATGGCTTTTTCATCACGTTTCGCCGATTTTCCCTTCTACGCGCCGACCAGCAAGGTCGCGGATCCGGACTCGCTGTTCACCGGCTGGATGCTGCTCTCCTATCGCAAGTCGGCCGTCGCATCTTCGACGATGGGCAAATTCGCGGCGGCCACGGTCACCGACGAAAATCCGCAGACCTTCTGGGTCGCAGCTCAAAACCGAGCAGGTGAAACGCTGACCGTGGACTTGGGCGCGGCCGACACGGTGCGCGCGGTGCAAGTTAACTTCGCCGACTATAAATCGGGACGCTTTGCGGACGCTCCCGACATTTACACCGACTTCTCGCTGCAATCCTCGCTCGACGGCGATCACTGGCAGTCGATCGCCCACACCGAGCTTCCGCGCCGCGACCGGCCCAATGCCTATTTTGAACTGGCTCAGCCGGTCCGCGCCCGCTTTGTCCGCTATGTCCACGGCCATGTCGGAGCAGCAAACCTCGCGATCAGCGACTTGCGCGTGTTCGGCAATGCCAATGGCCCAGCACCGCCGACGCCATCCGGACTGACCGCGGTCCGCTCGGTCGATCAGCGCGACGCGACCATTGGCTGGGCAAAGGTGCCGGGCGCGATCGGCTACAACATCCGCTTCGGAATCCGGCCCGACCGGCTGACCCTTACCCACCAGTTGTGGGCAGACGAGCTTGGCACCGGCGCAACGCTGTCAAAGTCGCTGCGCTCGCTCAACAAGGGCGTCCCTTACTGGGTCGCGGTCGAAGCGTTCAACGAGAGCGGCGTTTCCAGGCTCAGCCGCGTTCGCCCGATCCGCTAGCTAGCCAGCCGCCGGTGAAGCCCGCGCGCTGCAGCCCGCGGCGAATCGCCGGCACTCGGCGCATATATTTCCACACGAAACTGTCGCGATAATTGGCGGCCTGAAGCAGGATCGGTGCCTGGTCGATGCCGAGATAGTCCTTGGCCACCCATCCGCTCTTCGGATCGACGGTGCCGGTGTCGATCTTCACATTGTAGGTGAAGCTAGGGTTAAAGGAGTCCTTGAACCCATAGGTGTCGAAGAGGCCTGGCTGCTTCGCCAGCGCTGCGGCGC
>JBDSSR010000199.1:0-13868 GCA_039928675.1 Sphingomicrobium sp.
AGCACTTGGCACATCTTGCCCAGAGTCGAGAACCGGACCCCACGCACCTTGCCCGATCGGAACAGCGACAGTTGGGTTTCGCTGAGGCCGACGGCTTGGGCAAGTTGCTTGCCCGTCATTCGTCGGCGGGCGAGCAGCGCGTCCAGGGTGACGGTGACGGGCATCAGACGATTTCGTCCAGTTCTCGGCGCATTGCGGCGGCCCGGTCCGCAAGCTGGGCGACCAGCACCAAGGCGAGGCCGACCACGCCGAGGGTGATAGCCGCTGGATCGTAATAAGCGACTGCGCCGCCGCCGCGCAGAAAGCGAACCATGAGCGGAACTCCAAAGACCGCGGTGCTTCCACCCAGAAACAAGGCAATGCCGAGGTTCCGCAGCATCCGGGCGAGCGCGCTTTCCTCGTCTCGTCCCGACCCCAACGCGAGGATCGCCCGGCGGACAATCCACACCGCAGACAAATAGAATAATGCGGGGACTTGGGTCAGCAGCCTGGACGGGTTGGAAACGCGGCCCTGGAGCAGCGCCAGCGCCTGGACGGCAATGGCGAACAGCAACAGCAGGAGAACGAACCCGACGATTGTCGCAAGTAGTCGGCTGCGCTTCAGCAATGTGTTTGAGATGTGTTCCATAATTTAACCTTGACTTAAATGATCGCTAGTTGCAAATTTAAGTAAGAATTAAAGGATTTGAAGCGTGGACACGATTCTCGAGACCACCGGACTGACCAAGCGGTTCGGCGACCAATGCGCCGTCGACGGACTCTCGCTGGAGGTTCCGCGAGGAAGCATTTACGGCTTCCTTGGAGCCAATGGCGCCGGCAAGACGACAACGCTTCGGCTGGTGCTCGGGCTACTTCGGCCGGACAAGGGCGAAATCCGCTTGTTCGGAGAGCGTTCCGGGCAGGCGGTTTCAAGACACCGGATCGGGGCGCTGATTGAAACGCCATCGCTTTATCCGCATTTGACCGGCGCCGAGAACCTTGACCTGACGCGGCGCCTTTTGGGCCTTTCGCGGTCGGAAATCGGGCGGACGCTCGACCTTGTCGACCTTGCCGACGCAGCCTCGAAAATTGTCAGCGGTTATTCGCTTGGAATGAAGCAGCGACTGGCGATTGCACGCGCGCTTCTCGGCTCACCCGAGCTGCTGATCCTCGACGAGCCGATCAACGGGCTCGATCCGGAGGGGATTGCGGACATGCGCGGGCTGCTCCGACGCCTGGCGGAAGAGACCGGGACCACGCTCATCATTTCGACCCACATGCTGCCCGAGATCGAGTTGATCGCCACGCATGTCGCGATCATGCATCGCGGCCGGATGCTGGTTCAGGACAGGCTCGACAATCTGCTTGGCGGATCGTCGCTGCTCGAAATCGAAACGGATAATCCCGAGCAGGCTGCGAAGGTGCTTTGCGGGGCCGGCTTCGCCGCTCGCACCGATGGGCGCTTTGTCCTGGTTGATGGCCAGGACGAGGCTGGCCAGGTCGCGGCGCTGCTCGTGCACAGCGGCCAGACCCTCCGCCACCTCGCGCAGCGACGTCCGTCGCTTGAGGGTATTTATCACCGCAACCTCGCAATCGCGGCCTGAAGAACTGATCATGCTCGCCAATTATTGCCTTGTTGAGCTGCTCAAACTCCGCCGATCGCTCGCGCTTCTGTTGTGCGTCAGCGCACCAATCTTCGTCGTCGTGATCTGCATGCTGATCGGCCTTCATGACGCAAAGCCGATGCCACTCGACCGCTACGCGATGACCGGCGCCGCCTTTTGGGCGTTCGCGATGCTTCCGATGTCGGTCACCGCGCTCAGCGTCCTGATGGCGCAGATGGAGCACGGACCGCGGACCTGGGACCATATCCTGACGATGCCCGGGGCGCGGCCTCGCCTGTTCATGGCCAAGGCGCTGGTGATGCTGTTGCTGGTCGGGTCGATGTCGGCCTGGCTTTACATCCTTTTGCTGGTCGCTGCGCGCGCAGTCGCGCTGGTTCACCCCGTTAGCGGCCTGCTCAACCTTACCACCCTAGCTTCCACGCTCGGTCGAATGATGCTCGCCAGCGTCCTCATGTGCATGCTTCAGCTGTGGGTCGCATTGCGCTTTCGAAGCTTCGTCCCGCCGCTCGTCCTGGGGATTGTCGGGACCTTTATCGCGGTCGCCGCGGCAAGTGCTCGCCAAGGCGCCTATTTCCCGTGGCTGATGCCGCTTCACGTCCTGTCGATCGATCCTGCAATGCAGCGGATGGCGCTTTTGATCGGCAGCGGCGGAGGAATTATCGCACTCGTCGCCATGATGGCCGATCTCGACCGGCGTGAGGCGTGATCCGATTTTCGCCGATGGACGAAGCATTTTTGCGCTTTCGGTGAGGCTGAGCCGCGTTAAAGCGACCGGATGAATCATTCTGCACAGCTTGCCCCACCGCCCGAAGCGCACCCCCGCACCTACAGCTACGAACGCCACGGAGTGACCATCTCGGACCCCTGGCACTGGCTTCGCGATCCCGATTACCCGGCGGTCAACGACCCCGACATCCTTGCCTATCTCACGGCCGAGAACGCCTATTTCGACCGCTGGGCGGGCGGGCACCAGCCGCTGCTCGACCAGCTATTCGCCGAAATGAAGGGGCGGATCCAGGAGGACGACAGCTCGGTTCCAATCAGGGATGGCGACTATCTGTATTGGTGGGCCTTCACGCCCGGCGCGCAATATCGCATCTGGTATCGCCGAGCGGCCGCTGGCGGGCCCGACGAAACGATTTTCGACGAGACGGCCGAAGCCGGCGACCGCGATTACTTTCGGCTTGGAGCCCTCGAGGTCAGTCCGGACGGCAAGCTGCTTGCAACGCTTGCCGATTATGACGGGTCGGAGCGGTTCGAACTGCGTATCCGCGATCTGGCGACGGGCAAGGAGCTGGAGACGGTCACCAGCGTGGGCATCGGCCAGCCGGTGTGGGCCAGCGACAGTCGCGCGATCGTGTTTACCGAGGTCAACGACAATTGGCGAAGCTATCGCGCGCGGCTCCATCGCCTCGGAACGCCGCCGGACGAGGATGTGACGCTCTACGAGGAAACCGAGGAACTCGGTTTTTCGGTCGGCATTGGCAAGTCGCAGGACAAAAGCCTGATCTTAGTCGCGACCGGCGACAATGCGACCAGCGAAGTGCGCTTCGTTTCCGCCGACGACCCGACCGCCCCGCTGACCCTGATTTCACTCCGCAAGCCCGGGCGCGAATATCATGTCGATGCAGCGCACGGGAAACTGTGGATTCACACTAACGACGATCATGTGAACTTCCGCCTCGCCGAGGCCGATCCGGCCAGTCCGGACGACTGGCGGACGGTGATTGCCGGGTCCGAGCGCAGCTATCTGACCGGAGTAACCGCCTATCGCGATTATCTGGCGATCAGCAGCCGAGTGGGCGGGCTCGACCAGCTTTTGCTTCGGACTTACGCCGGGGAGGAGAGCCGGATTCCGTTTGGCGAAGCTAGCTATAGCGCCGCCTTTCACGGCAACCCCGAATTCGCGCCCGAGGCCTATCGGTTGAGCTATTCGTCGATGGTCACCCCGACCACCACCTACGATTACAGGCCGGCGACCGAACAGCTCGAGGTGCTCAAGGTACAGAACGTCCCCTCGGGCTATGATGCGTCGCAATATGTCACCGAACGGCTGACCATCGAAGCACGCGACGGTGCGCAGGTGCCGGTGTCGATTGTCACTCGCAAAGGGTTCGAAAAGGACGGCGCGGGCAAGCTCTTCCTCTATGCCTATGGCGCTTACGCAATTTCCATACCGCCGTCGTTCAATTCGAACCGGATCAGCCTTCTTGATCGGGGCTGGGCCTGCGCCATCGCCCACATTCGCGGCGGCGACGACCTTGGCTACAAGTGGTTTCTGGACGGCAAGCTCGACAAGCGCTCCAACACCTTCAACGACTTCGTCGACGTGGCCAAGGGGCTGTGCGCTGCGAGCTTCACCAGGCCCGGCCGGATCGCGATCAACGGCGGCTCGGCCGGTGGTGAATTGATGGGCGCAGTGGTCAATACTGACCCCGATTTGTGGGGCGCGGTGGTCGCCGACGTGCCGTTCGTCGACGTTCTCAACACGATGCTCGACGACACGCTCCCGTTGACTCCCGGCGAATGGCCCGAATGGGGCAATCCGATCACCGACGAGGCAGCGTTCCACACCATTCGCGCCTATAGCCCCTACGACAATGTCACAGCGCATGAGTATCCCCCGCTTCTGATCACCGGTGGACTGACCGATCCGCGGGTAACCTATTGGGAACCGGCCAAGTGGGCCGCACGGCTGCGGGCGACCAAAACAGACGGAAACCTGCTACTGCTCAAAATCAATATGGGCGCCGGGCACGGCGGCAAGTCGGGTCGCTGGGAACGGCTTCACGAAGTCGCGGAGACTTACGCTTTCATGCTGACCCAGGTGAAATGAGCCGGCCGAGGTTCGCAATGAGCCTAACCGCGGCTCCCGAGGACATCGACGAACTTGGGCATGTGAATAACGCAGTATGGGTCCAGTGGATTCAGCAGGTGGCGGTCGCGCACTGGGACGCAGTCGCCGATCCGGCCCACCAGGCGGCCTATTTCTGGGTCGTGACACGCCACGAGATTGATTATCTGCGCGCGGCGCATGACGGCGACCGGATCACTGCCGAGACATGGGTCGGTGATGCTCCCCAAGGGGCGCGCTTCGACCGGCTGATGGAATTCACGGGAGGCGACGGGAAGGTTTGCGTTCGGGCGCGGACCCAATGGGCCATCATCGACAAGGCGTTGGGCAAGCCAGTTCGCGTTCCTGTACAAGTCATAGCGCCGTTTCTCGGCCCGGCCTAAGCAAGACCCGATGGGCCGGCCAATCCTCTACGATTACCCGCGATCCTCGGCCGCGTATCGCGTCCGAATCGCCCTTAATCTCAAGGGCGTCGATTTCGAGCGGCGATCGATCAACCTGATCGCTGGCGAGCAGCGCTCCGACGAATATCGCGCTTTGAATCCTCAAAGCCTGATCCCGATGCTCGACATCGACGGCCATCGCCTGACGCAGAGCCTGGCGATCATCGACTATCTCGACCTGCGCTATCCCAACTGTCCGCTGATGCCGACCTCGGCGGCGGCCCGGGCCCATGTCGTTGCAATGGCCATGACGGTCGCGTGCGATATCCATCCGCTCAACAATCTGCGAGTCCTTGGCTATTTGAAACGCGAGTTCGGACACGCCCAAGATGACGTCGACGACTGGTACGAGCACTGGATATTGGAGGGCTTTGCAGCGCTGGAAATCCTGGCCGCGCCGCACGCCGGCAAATATCTGTTTGGGGATGCCGCGACCGTTGCCGACGTCTGCCTCGTCCCGCAAATCTATAACGCGCGGCGGTTCAAGGTCTTGCTCGACGACTTTCCAACCTTGCTCCGCGCCGACGAGAATGCGAACCAGATCGAAGGGTTCGTGGCCGCGCACCCGGACCATGAGGAGTCATCCAGATGAACAGGGTCGACGATATCAATCGCGGAATGGCGGGCGCAAAGCCGCTCGATTGCGTCGAGATTCCCTCGCTTCAAGGGCGGACCAGCGACGAGGAGTGGGCGATCCGTGTCGATCTCGCCGCAGCCTATCGAATGGTCGCGCACTACGGATGGGACGACCTCATCTTCACCCATTTGTCGGCGCGCATTCCGGGGCCTGAACATCATTTCCTCCTCAACCCCTACAATCTGATGTTCGAGGAAGTGACCGCCTCGTCTTTGGTGAAGGTCGACGACCACGGCAATCCGGTCGACCCGTCGCCGTTCATCACCAACCCGGCAGGCTTCACTATCCACTCGGCGATCCATTTGGCGCGCGAGGATGCCCAGGCGGTGATGCACATCCACACGCCGGCCGGACAAGCGGTGTCGGCGCATGAGGATGGGCTTTTGCCGCTAACCCAGACGGCGATGCTGATCCGCAGCGATGTAGCATTTCACGACTATGAGGGCGTTGCGGTCAACCTCGACGAGCGCGAGCGGCTGGTTGCTGACCTGGGCGACAAAAACGCGATGATCCTTCGCAACCACGGCACTCTGACGGTGGGCAGCACGGTCGGCGAATGCTTCGTCCGGCTCTATTTTCTCGAGCGCGCGTGCGAGGCGCAGATCATGGCGCTGAGCGCAGGCGACAAGATCAGCCACCCGCCCCAGGGCGCACCCGAAATCACCGCCGAGCAAGGCCAGGCGGGCGTCGCATTGGCCGCCAATCTGCTCGCCTGGCCGGCGCTCAAGCGCAAGGCCTACCGGCTCGATCCAAGCTTCGCGACCTGATATTTTCTGCCATGAAATGTTTGGGGCAAACGTGAACCGAAACGCCGCATCGGTCAGCGATTACCGCGAGCTCGCAAGGGCGCGGCTGCCGCATTATTTGTTCGAATACCTCGACGGTGGTTCCTACGACGAGGTGACGCTTCGTGCGAACGTCACGGACCTGGCAGCGGTTTCACTGCGCCAGCGCGTGCTGCGCGATGTTTCGCAAATCGAACTGTCCACGCAACTGTTCGGCAAGCATTGGGCAATGCCGGTCGGACTTGGGCCCATCGGGCTTGCCGGCTTTTACGCCCGGCGCGGCGAAGTCCAGGCGGCGCGGGCCGCAGCGGCCGCCGGCGTTCCGTTCGCACTGTCGACGGTCGGCGGATGCTCGATCCGCGAAGTCGCCCAATCCGGCCATGTCCCCTGGTTCCAGCTCTATTTCGTCAAAGATCGCGGGATTGTTGCGGGACTTATCGAACGCGCCCGCGAAGCGGGATGCCAAGCGCTGATCCTGACCGTCGATCTGGCCGTGCCCGGCGCTCGCTATCGCGATTCGCGTGCGGCTGGTGGAGGGCTTTCCCGCGGGCTCCAACTGGCCGCACGGCTCGGGTGGCTGTGGGACGTCGGACTTCGTGGCCGACCGCACAGCCTCGGCAACCTCGAAGAGATCGTCGGACGCAGTGCTCCGCTCAGCGATTTTCAACGTTGGATTCACGCCAATTTCGACCCGACCGTCACTTGGCGGGACGTCGACTGGGTGCGCAAGCAATGGTCGGGCCCGCTGATCATCAAGGGCATCCTCGATCCCGATGATGCGCGCGAAGCGCAAGCCAATGGCGCCGACGCTATCGTCGTTTCCAACCACGGCGGGCGCCAGCTCGACGGGGCGCTGTCGTCCGCCCGAGCGCTCCCGCGGATTGCCGACGTCATTGGCGGGCGCATGCCTTTGCTTGCCGACGGCGGAATACGCTCCGGACTCGACGTCGTTCGAATGCTTGCACTTGGCGCCGACTTCGTTCTGCTCGGACGCGCCTGGGCTTATGCGCTTGCGGCCGGCGGAAATCACGGGGTCACCCACGTGCTCAGGCTGATCGAAGCTGAAATGCGGGTTGCGATGGCGCTGACCGGAACCACGACCGTTGCCGAGCTTGGCCCGCAGATCCTCGATCAAATTTCCGGCCGGGGCGCCTAGGCCACCGCGCGGAGCGTCGGCACGCCATGTTCGAAGAGGCGGCCCACATCAGCCGCGCTCATAGGCTCGGCGAACAGATAGCCTTGAACCGACGAACAGCCGTGGGCCCGCAACTCCATCAATTGCCCGGTTTCTTCGACGCCCTCGGCGGTCGTTTCCATGTTGAGGGCGTGCGCAAGCTCGGTGATTGCACGAACGATCGCGCTCGCGCCCTCGCGGGTCAGCAGATTCTGAATGAACGTGCGGTCGATCTTGAGCTTGTCGAACGGGAAGCTCTGGAGATAGCTCAGCGAAGAATAGCCGGTTCCGAAATCGTCGAGCGCGATGCGGACTCCAAGAGCGCGCAGCGAATGCAGCAGGCGAAGGGTCGCTTCGCCGCCGTCGAGGAACACCGATTCGGTGATCTCGACTTCGAACCGGTTGGGTGCAAGGCCGGTTTCGGCTAGCGCGAAAAGAATCGTTTCGTGGAGCGACCCGCGGTGGAACTGGATGGGCGAAACGTTGACTGCAACCTTGATGTTGGCCGGCCAGCGAATCGCTTCGGCGCAGGCTCGGCGGATTGCCCAATTGCCGATCGCGACGATCAGCCCGGTTTCCTCAGCCACCGGCACGAAGTCCGATGGCAGGATCATCCCGCGCGTCGGGTGACGCCAGCGGAGCAGCGCTTCGAACGCGCAAATGCAGTTTTCCTCAAGGTCGAACAGCGGCTGGTAATAAAGTTCGAATTCGTCGTTTTCGATCGCCAGGCGCAGGTCCGTCTCGGTCCGGCGGCGCTGTTGGGCGCGCTCGTTCAGGCTTTCCTCGAAAAAGGCGAAGGTGCCCCGACCGGCTTCCTTGGCGCGGTACAGTGCAAGGTCGGCGTTGCGCAGCAGCTCGCCGCCGTCGGTCCCGTCCTGCGGGAAGATGGCAATGCCGATGCTGGTCGAAGGCGCGAGCTCGTTGGCGTCGATCCGGAACGGCGTGGATATGCTGTCGAGGATGGTTCGCGCCAAGCGATCGATGTCATCGCGGTTCGCTCCGACGGTTTGCAAAACCACGAATTCGTCGCCGCCCAGCCGGGCAACGAAATGGCCGCCAGCGGCCTTTTGCAAGCGGCGGGCAGACTCGATCAGAAGCGAGTCCCCGGCGGGGTGGCCGAGCGTGTCGTTGATCGACTTGAACTGGTCGAGATCGAGGCAATGAAGGGCGAACTGAGTCCCACTCCCGCGCGAGACCCGAAGGAGGTGTTCGAGCTGCTGCTGGAACATGCTTCGGTTGGGAAGCCCGGTCAGGACATCGTTGAACGCAAGCTGGGTGATGCGTTGCTCGCGCTCGGCGATGCGGCCGACCATCGCGTTGAAGCTGGTGGCAAGCCGGGCAAGCTCGTCGGTGCCCCGGACCTGAACCTGCACCGGTTCGCCCGACGCGAGCCGCCCTGCCGCCTCGTCGAGGCGGGCCAGCGGCTTGGTGATCTGCGACGCCGCCTTCCAAGTCGCGAAGGCGACCAGCAGTAGACCGAGCAAGGTCATCCCGGCGAGCGCCAGTTGAAGCCTGCGTGCGTCGCTCAGCACCTGAGCCCTTGGATACGCCAGGAGCAGGATCGCCCGTTCATTGCCCGCGAAAGCTGCAAGCGGCTTTGCAAGCGCGATCGAGGGCTCGCCGCCAACGCGCATTTCAAACGATGTCGCAGTGCCAACGTGGTGAAGTGCAAGCGCCGCCGAACCGCTGCTCATGCCCGACATGCTTCCTGTCGCTTGCGACCAGCCGTGGCCGTCATAGGCCAGGACCGCCGCGTGGAGCGGAATTGCCGACAGCTGCTCCAGCCCGCGCATTTCGCGCTGGTCGAGATCGGACGCGAACACCACCCAGCCCATCAGGCTTGGCGCCATGATCGGAGCCGCCACCAGCTGGCGCGGTTTCCCGCCAAGTACCGACACTCCGCTTAGCCGGCCGTCATCGAGGGCGGCCCACAACGGGCCGGCCTGGCCGAGCTGGATCTCGCGATCGGTGGACGTCAGGTGCCCGTCGGATGTGACGATCAGCGCGCTTCTCACCTTGAGCCGCGCGGCGGCATTGCCGAGCGCCGACTGAATTGTCGCTTTGTCTCCGGTAGCGACGGCTTCGCGGAAGCCGAAGTCACGGGCGAGAAGCTGCGCTCCGCTCTGCAGTTCGCGGGCGCGCTGCTGCCATAGCCGGTCGTAAACTGCTCCGCTCGACGTCAGCTGCCGGGCGACCTCACTGGACGCCGAACCCGCGATCATGGTCGACAAAGCCGCCGAAACGATCAGCATCGCGACCGCGAACAGCAGCGCAAACTGGACAGTCAGTCGGGCGCTCAGGGACCGGAATGGAAGCACCGTCAATAACTCGACATCGGCATCGCGGGTGGCGGCCGAAGCCGGATCGAGAAGCTAGCGCTGTGCTGCGCCTGGCCAACCGCCTGTTGCACGGTGGCCCCAGGCGCGCGGAGGTAGGGATGCCAAACGCTCAGCTGGCCCGGAACCGCGGGAGCATCGACGAAGGTAACCATTCCCTGCGCATTGGTTCGCCCCGTCCAGACGCTGTCCGTGACCACAATGTAGGCGCTCATCTGGTCATGGATGTTGCACCCCAGCGCAACCACTCCGGGCGTGTCGAAATGCACCGTTCGCGACTGGTCTTTGGCGAACAGCTTGAGCTCGAAGCGCCTAGCCGACGAAAAGGAGTAGACGTGGTGCTTGGTTGGATCGAGGTTCGGGAAAGAAATGTCGGCGCCGACTGGCACGATCGTCAGGAACGGGTGGAACAGCAGGTTTTTCTGAGCCACGGTGAACCGCCCGCCAAGGCGCGGCGCGCGCGCCGCCGACCCCGATGGGTGGAGCGTAACCACAGCGTCGCGCACCGGTCGCCCGGAGACATCGACGACCCGCACCGAAAGCGGCGATGCAGCCAGCGGTGCGCCAAGGAGCAGGCCCACCGCAAGACCTGCCGCAAACAGCATGATGGAACGCGCCATGCAGCGAAATTAACGGCCAAGCGGTAACGCTCGGCTCAACGAACTTGGTTACCAGTGGATTCGCAACTGCGCCTGAACCTGGGTCTGCCCTTGCCTCGGAGCGAGGCCGAATTCGTCCCGGTCATCGCGTCGCGACGAAACGTGGAGCAACTCGACGATGCCCGTGAACGCGGCCCAGTCGCGCTTTGCAGCGACCATCGCGGACCACCCGCGCTCGTCATAGTCGGACCCGGCGAGGCTGCCGGCATTGCGCGTGTCGAACGCTTCGCCCCTGGCCGCCAGCCCAAACGCGCCGAACGGACGGGTGAGAAGCACGAAGGCCGAGCGGAAACGGCAGTCGATCCAGCGCTCGCCATCAAGCACGAACCCCATTCGGGTTCGGCCGTCGATCGCCTGGACCTTGAGCCTTGCGCCACCGCCAAGCTCGGCAACTGCGCCGATGTCGGTAAACTGCGTTCTCCAACCCCACTCGAGTTCGGCGTTCACATCCTCGGGATCGGCTTGATTGTCGTATCGGAACAGATCGATGCGCACCGGAACCGGCGGTTGCCACGACAGCTTTGCGTAATAGCCGGGATGCCGGGCAAAGCCGCCATGAACGTCTAGCAGCGGATGGGTGAAGGGCGCCTGCAAGCTCCCGAGAGCCGGCCCGAGTGGAGGAAGCGGCTGGCGGTTGAAGCCAAGCGTCGTCCGGTCGTGCAATGCCCAGCCGCGAAACGTCAGCAGAGTGCCGGCGGTGTCATTGGCGACCATCGCCGCAAGGGTCGCCCGAACCTTGTGCGGGCCAAAATCGGCGGCGAGCGTCGCTTCTCCTACCAGCGGACGCACTTCCTCACCGATCCAGCTGTTGATCGCTGACGGCGTGATCGAATCGGCGACGTGCCAGTCGGCCCCTTCGTGCTCTAGGCTGACGGGCGGCCACATCAGCCCGGCGCGCGCCGACAATGCCATGGTCGCCGAGCGCATTGGTCGGAAACTGAGATAGGCTTCGCTAACCCCCGCCTTGGTTCGCTCACCGCCCTCGATCGAGCCAACTACGGTCGCCCCGAGAGACCAGCTCAATTGCGGACGCCAGACGACGCTGAGATTGCCGAGTTGCGGCTTTACCCCAAGTTCGCCGGCGCTGCCCGAGCGAAGCTTGCCAAGGCCGCCGTCGAGCCAACTTGGCTCGCCATCGACGGCGACCAGCCGAACATCACCGGTAAGTTCGATCGTGTCGGGAGTGAACAGCCGGACATCGGACTGGGCGTGAGCCGGCGCGGCATGCGCGCCGACCATCGCGCACGCCCATATGGCCGCGCTGAGCACTTGCGGGCGTTTGGCAACACGGGCCATGCAACCGCAAATAGGCAGCCATGGTTAAGATTATGGCCACGAACTTCCGTGTTGGTCGGGGAGAGAGGATTCGAACCTCCGGCCCCTGCCTCCCGAAGACAGTGCTCTACCAGGCTGAGCTACTCCCCGACCGGAACCCGCCGGCACGACGGTCGTCGCGGCGGGAGCCAAGGCCGCGGCTGAATAGAAGGCCCTCCGGGAAAGCGCAAGCAAAGTCCTGAAGGCGTGAACAGGACGCGGTCAGCGGCCGATGGCACCCAGCCAGTGGTCATGGTGGACGAATTTTTCGCGTGGGCTCCCGGCGCGGGCATTGGCACTCTCCGCCAGCTCGATCCGGCGCCAGTCGTCATAGTCGGTTGCCATTACTCCGCGCTCGGCAAGCAGGGCCTTGAGGCCCTGAGCGCCTTTGCGATCGCTGGTCGAACCGGGAGCAAGGTGGGCGGCGATCCGGTCGGCGACTTCATAGCCGTCGGGGCGATTGGTGCCGATCGTCCCCGAAGGGCCGCGCCGCGCCCAGCCCACGGCGTAGAGGCGCTCCGCGATCCGCCCGCCGTCATTGACGAACTTGCCGCCTTCGAACGGCACATTGGCGATCGGCGAGGTCGCGTAACCAATTGCACTGATGACCAGGTCTGCCGGCACTTCATAGGTTTCGCCGGTGCCCCGGGCGCCCCCGGTCTCGTCAAGCTCGGTGCGTTCGACAATCACTTGCAGCGCCTGTTTGTCGCCCTCGATCCGCACCGGGCGAGCGAAGAAGTCGAAGGCCAGCCGCTTGGGCTTGGCCGGATCGGAGCCATCGGCGGCAAAGCCGCGCAGGATCGTCACCGACTTGCGCAGTCCAGGATCGAGCGCGGCGTCGGCATCGAGCGGCGGAAAATCAACCGGATCGACCAGCGGCGAGGCGGCGTCGAGATGGCCAAGCTCGCCAAGCTCCTTGGGAGTCATTGCGATCTGGTGCGGCCCGCGACGACCGACGATGGTGATGGTTCGGATGGCCGATCGATCGAGGGCCTCAAGCGCGTGGCCCACGATGTCCGAGCCTTCGAATTCGGCGCGAGTCTTGGCGAGAATCCGCGCGCAGTCGAGCGCGACATTGCCGTTGCCGATGACGACCGCGCCCCGACCGCCGAGGGGCGGATCGAGGTCGGCGAAATCCGGATGGCCGTTGTACCAGCCGACGAACTCGGCCGAGCCGATGACGCCCCCCAGTTCCTCACCCGGAATGCCCAGCTTGCGGTCGTGCGGTGCGCCGGTGGCAAGGACGACGGCATCGTACAGGTCGAGCAATTCCGTGATGGAGACATGGCGGCCGATCTCGACATTGCCGATAAAGTCGGTGCCCGGGCTGTCGACGACCTTGTCGTAGCGCTTGCTGACCGCTTTCAGCGACTGGTGGTCGGGTGCAACCCCGAACCGGATCAGGCCGTACGGCACCGGATAGCGGTCGAGGATGTCGATCCTGGCGTGCTCGCCATAAGCCTTGCCGAGCGCCTCGGCTGTGTAGAAGCCTGCCGGCCCCGATCCGACCACTGCGAAATGGCGCATTAGCTGCCTCCCATTGCCAAGGCTTAGCGGGGAGCGGGCGAGCCGTCAGCCCTTGCTGTGATCCTCCAGCAGCACGTCGCCCTTTCGCTGGAGTGCCGCCTGAATCATTCCAGAAAACATCCCAAGCATCGGCGGCAGCAGCACGCGCAGCTTCACCTTGTCGGCCTGGACGTCAATCGTGGCTGTGACCTGCTGGCCCATCGCGGCGATGTCGAGGTTGAGCTGATCGCCCGACCAGCCGCTGTTAACCTGCGCGCCGCCCGGAATATGCTCCTGCAGCTTGTGGACATTGTTGGCGATTCGCCGGCGGGCTTCTTCCTTCCCGAGCGTGTGCGGAAGGTCGACTTCGATGGGCTGTGACATAGGTCTAATACACTGGCCCTTCGTTCAGCGCTTTTCAAGCACGCAAGCGGCACTATTATCGCGCCATGCCCAGTTCGATTGCCCTGTCGCTGCTTCTCGCGACCCAAGCCGTGCCCCCATCCCAGGCTGCGTTACCTGGTACAGCAGCCGCTGTTTGGAACCCGGCCGCCCC
>JBDSSR010000200.1:0-2613 GCA_039928675.1 Sphingomicrobium sp.
TCGGCTGGGCGATCGGGGCTCCGCCCTCGCCCGAATCAATGACGGCCAGAAGCTTCGCAGCGGAATCGGGGATGATCGGCGCGATCGCCTGTGTCAGCAGGCGCACCGCCGCGACCAGCGTCCCTAGCACCGCGGACATGCGCTCGGGGTCAGACTTGCGCAGCGCCCAAGGGGCCTGGGCATCGACATATTGGTTGCAGGCAAACACCGCGCGCAGCCACGCCTCGATACCCACCGAGAAGGCGAAGCGCTCAAACGCTTCGGGGACTTCGGACGCGACGGCCTGACCCACGACGGCGAGCAATTCGTGGTCGACCCCGGCTTCTCCCTTGGCGGGAATGACGCCGTCCAAATTCTGGAAAACCATCGACAAGCTGCGCTGCGCCAAGTTTCCGAAGCTGTTCGAAAGCTCGGCATTGGAGCGATTGACGATCGCCTCGGCGCTATAGCTTCCGTCCTGCCCGAACGGAACTTCGCGCAGCAGGAAATAGCGCAGCGCGTCGACCCCGAAGCGGTCGGCCAGAACGATCGGATCGACGACATTGCCAACGCTTTTCGACATTTTCTCGCCGCGGCTGAGGAGAAAACCGTGGCCGTAGATCTGGTTCGGAAGCGCGATCCCGGCGCTCATGAGGAATGCCGGCCAATAGACCGCGTGAAAGCGAACGACGTCCTTGCCGATCAAATGGACGTTGGCGGGCCAGTAGCGGCGCCACAGCTCGGTGTCGGCGGGAAACCCCAGCCCGGTCGCATAATTGGTCAGCGCGTCGAGCCAGACATACATCACATGGCCCGGGCTGCCGGGGACCGGAACGCCCCAGTCAAAGCTGGTTCGGGAAATCGACAGGTCGTTGAGCCCGCCTTCGACAAACCGCATCACTTCGTTGCGGCGGCTGTCGGGACAGATGAATTGCGGGTTGGCTTCGTAGAGGTCGAGCAGCGGCTGCTGATATTTGGACAGTCGAAAGAACCAGCTCTCCTCCGCCGTCCATTCTACCGGGGTGCCGTTTGGCGACAGCTTCTCCCCGCCCTCGCCCTGGGTCAGTTCGGCTTCCTCATAATAGGCTTCGTCGCGAACCGAATACCAACCCTCGTAACGGTCGAGGTAGAGATCCCCGCGCTCCTCCATCGCCTTCCAGATCGCCTGGCTGGCGCGGTAGTGAACCTCCTCGGACGTGCGAATGAAACGATCGTAACCAACGTTAAGTGTGTCGCACATCTCCTGGAAAAGCTGCGACATTTGATTTGCGAACGCGCGTGGCTCAACCCCTTGTGAACGCGCTGCCTGAGCCATTTTCAAGCCGTGCTCGTCGGTTCCCGTTTGAAATCGCACGTCGCGCCCCCGGCTGCGCTGGAATCGCGCGATGGCGTCGGCTGCAATGGCTTCATAGGCATGGCCGATGTGCGGCGGCCCATTGGGGTAGCTGATCGCTGTGGTGATGTAGAAGGGATCGGACATTGGCCGCTGTGCACCTAGCGGCGCGCGCCTAGCGCTTCAAGGAAGCCGGCTGGGTCGGCGGCGCGATCTCGGCCAGTATCCCGCCCAATTGAAACACCGTCGCCGCCGGATCGAGCGACAGCCGCGGCGCGATCACCGCCAGCTCACGCGCCTTGGCATAGCCGTCGAGCGCCCTTTCGCGAGCACTGCCCTCCAAGTTTCGCGCCTCGCGCGCGATCAGCGAGGGTGCAAGGTCGAGGAACGCTGCGTAGCGATCGGCCGAGCCCTTCTTGCCAAGCTCACCGGCAAGCGCGGAACGGCGCGCGTTGGTCGGATCGCCTTGACGAAGGATGGCCGTCGCCGACTCTTCGAGCTTGGCAAGACCAAGTTCGGCGAAGGCCAGCGCCCGCCCCGCCGAGCCGCCAGCCAGCGCGATCACCTGACGACGGTCGTCCGGGCCAAGGCTTTGTGCCTGAATTTCAAGAATTGACGTCATGGCGTCATCATCGAGGGCCTGAAAATCGAGCCTTCGGCAGCGCGAGCGGATGGTTGGCAACAGCCGGCCCGGGGCATTGCTGACGAGGAAGAACAGCGTATTTGCAGGCGGCTCCTCAAGCATCTTGAGAAGCGCATTGGCACCCGATCCTTCAAGGTCGTCGACGGTGTCGATGACCGCCACTCGCCACGGCGAGCGCGCCGCGGTCAGGCCCATGAACTGCCCAAGCGCGCGGATCTGATCGACCTTGATGTTGCGATTGAGCTTGTCGCCCTTGTCGTTCAGCTGCCGCTCCAGCAAGCGCATGTCGGGGTGGCTGCCGGCTTCGACGAGCTTGACGATTGGATGGTCGGGATCGGTTGCGATCCCGGCAAGCTCGCTTGCCGGACCCGCAGCGTCGGCCAGCACGCGCGCCGCTGCGGCCCTTGCAAAGCTCGCCTTGCCGACGCCCTTTGGCCCGGCCAGAAGCCAGGCGTGATGCAGCCTGCGGGACGCCCAGGCCGAAGCAAATTGCCCGACCGCTTTGTCCTGGCCAAGGATCGGCGTTGCAGTCATGGGAGCGCAGTCATGGGAGCAGATCCGACAGGGCATCGAGAAGCCGCTCGGTGACTTCGGCCTGCGCTCCGGAAGCATCGATGATCCGCACCCGCTCCGGCTCCTCGGCGGCGACCAGCCGGAA
>JBDSSR010000201.1:0-27775 GCA_039928675.1 Sphingomicrobium sp.
GCCATTACTGGATGCTGTTCGGGTTTGAGCTGTTGCTGCTGATCCTGGTCGTAGTGATGATGTATTCAGCCGCCGCGGCGGGATATGTGGTCGCCAACCTCATCGGCGGGGCAGTTTCACCCTACAGTCTGGCAGCGCTGATCCTGGCCTTGATCGTCGGTCTTGCCCAGGCCGCCTTCACCGTCATCGCGACGGTGATGCTGACCCGCATCTATGCCGACCTTGCAGCGGCCAATGCCGCACCGGTTCCGATCAGCGGGACCTGAGGCGCACAGTCAAGCGGCAGGATACCGGTGAGGCGCGGGTCGGCGAAGCGCTCGACCGAGCGTTTGAAGGCGATGAAGCCCGCCCGCCGGTAGGCGCCGAGCGCGGCGGGATGATCGAGCGTGCAGGTGTGGACATGGACGCGTTCGACGCCGTCCCCCGCCCAGGCGTGGCGAAGCGCTTCGCCAAGCAGCCATCGCCCATGCCCCTTGCCCGAAAGCTCGGGGACCAGGCCGACAAACGACAGCTCGCACTGGCCGGATTGACGAAAGTCGAGCTCGATCATGCCAACTTCGGCTTCGGCTTCATCGACTATTGTGAACAGATGGACCGCTGGGTCATGGACGATCGCGGCGAGCGCTTCGTCGCCCATCGCCAGCCGCGAAAACCATAGCCAGGGCGCGCCGACCAGTCGGAACAGCGCCCGGTAATGGTCGAGCCGCGGCTGTTCGATCCGGATCAGGCGAAGCGGGGAGGGGATATCCGCGGGCTCTGGCCGCTCGACCATTTCGAGCCAGGTGACGACGGCTGCGACCTGTCCGCTGGCGACTGCCTCCTCACTCACCGCCAGGTCGCCACCGGCGGCAGGCTCATCAGGATCGCGTCGATATTTCCCCCGGTCTTGAGCCCGAACAGCGTGCCCCGGTCGTAGAGCAGGTTGAATTCGACGTAGCGGCCTCGAAAATCGAGCAATCGCGCCCGGTCGGCGTCGGTGAAGGGTGTGTTCATGCGCTTTCGGACCAGCGCCGGGAAGATGTCGAGGAAGGCTTCGCCGACATCCCTGGTAAAGGCGAAATGGGCGTCGAAATGATCTTCGAGGTGATCGTAGAAAATGCCTCCGACCCCTCGTGCGCAGTTGCGGTGGGGAAGCCAGAAATAGTCCTCGGCCCATTTTGAAAAGCGCGGGTAAAAGGTTGGATCATGGGCAGCGCAGGCAGCGCGAAGCCTGGCATGAAAGGCCAGCGTGTCCTCATCATAGGCAATTGCCGGGTTGAGGTCGGCACCACCGCCGAACCAGCGCCTGGTGGTGGTCAGGAAACGGCAGTTCATGTGGACCGCGGGCACGTGGGGGTTGGCCATGTGGGCAACCAGGCTGATGCCTGTTGCAAAAAAGCTCGGGTCCTGATCGGCGCCGGGGATCGACTTTGCAAACTCGGGCGAGAACCGGCCGCCGACGGTCGAAACGTTGACGCCGACCTTTTCGAATACCTTGCCGACCATCTGGCCCCGCACTCCGCCGCCACCGTCATTGACGCCGTAATTGGAGCTGGGCTCGTCCGACACGCCGGTTCGCTGCCACGGGACGAAGTCGAAGGCGGCGTCGCTGCCGGCCTCGCGCTCGATCGCTTCGAACGCGGCGCAAATGCGGTCCCGGAGTGCTTCAAACCAGTCACGCGCGGACTGCTGCTGATCGTCGAGGACAAGGTCGGGGGTGGTCATCGCGCCTTCGCTCCGCCCAATGGCTTGGGGATTGTAACTAGTAGATTCGGCGCTGAGCAGCGACCAGCATTCGAAGCAGCATCGCGACCGGGCGCGGGACGCCGACCTTGCCTTCGAGCCACAGGCTGACCGCCGAGCGCGACACTCCAATCGCCTGGGCAAGGTCGTTCTGGGTTCGATAGCCGAGGCTTCGCATCGACGAGCGCAACTCATCGGGTGCCATGGAAGCGAGCATTTCCGGGTTAATATCGGTCATCGGGAGTCGGTCATCTAGATCGCGTCGGGCCCCCGGTCGCCAGTGCGGATCCGGATCGTCTGGGCAACGTCGAGAACGAAAATCTTGCCGTCGCCGATGCGACCGGTTCGAGCGGCATTCTCGATCGCCTCGATGACGTTGTCGACAAGACTGTCCTCGACCACCACTTCGATTTTCACCTTGGGCAGGAAGTCGATGACATATTCGGCGCCGCGGTAGAGCTCGGTATGGCCCTTCTGGCGGCCGAAGCCCTTGACCTCGGTCACGGTGATTCCGGACACTCCGACGTCGTGGAGGGCGTCTTTCACGTCGTCGAGCTTGAACGGCTTGATGATCGCTTCGATTTTTTTCACGGCGGGGTTCCTTGCGGGTCGCGGGGCGCTAATGCCCAATCCCCGTGATATTGGGAAGCCGGGTCACAGCCAATTGAAGCCCGGCCGCTCAGGCGTATGGTGGCTGGTCCCGCCCGGTCGGGCTCCTGGTGAAGATCTCGCAGCCGTCCTCGGTAATCCCGATCGAATGTTCGAACTGGGCGGACAGCGAGCGGTCGCGGGTCACCGCGGTCCAGCCGTCGTCGAGCATCTTCACGTCGGCCCGGCCAAGATTGATCATCGGTTCAACGGTAAAGATCATGCCCGGCCGAAGCTCGGGCCCGGTGCCGGGACGGCCGGCATGGACGACTTCGGGACTGTCGTGGAACAGTCGTCCGACCCCGTGGCCGCAAAAATCGCGAACGACGCTGTAACGGAAGCTTTCTGCGTGGGTCTGGATGGCGTTGGAAACATCGCCAAGCGTGTTTCCCGGCTTCGCCTGTTCAAGCCCGAGCATGAGACATTCGTACGTCACATCGACCAGTTTTCGGGCCTTCAGCGGGACGTCGCCGGCCAGGTACATCCGACTGGTATCGCCGTGCCAGCCGTCGACGATCGGAGTGACGTCGATGTTGACGATGTCGCAGCCCCTCACCGTCCGCTCACCTGGAATCCCATGGCACACCACATGGTTGATCGAGATACAGCAGCTTTTGGTGTAGCCGCGGTAGCCTAGAGTCGCCGGAATTCCGCCGCCGTCGAGCATCATTTTGTAGACGATGTCGTCGAGTTCCTGGGTGGAAACGCCCGGGACGACTAGCGGCGCCAGTGCATCGAGGATTTGCGCGGCCAGGAGCCCGGCCTTTCGCATGCCCGCGAAACCCTCGGGCCCGTGAAGCTTGATGGTGCCGTTCTTGGCTTCGACCCGATCGTCGGCGGAGACGGTTATGTATTGAGTCATTGCGCCTAGATAGGCATTCGAGCGTGCGAAGTCACCGGAGAACCGAGTGAGCAAGCCTGAGCGAGTGTGGACAGCAGCGCTGGCCGTGATCGGCGACGAAATCCTGTCTGGACGAACCCAGGACAGGAATATCGCGCAGGTCGCGGACTGGCTCAACCAGCAGGGCATTCGCCTGAGGGAGGTCCGAGTGGTGCCCGACGATCCGATGCGGATCGGCGACGCGGTAAACGCGCTTCGGACGGCCTACGACTATCTGTTCACCACCGGCGGGATCGGGCCAACGCACGACGACATAACGATCGAGGCGATCGCAGCCGCCTGCGGCGTGTCTGTGGTCATCCATCCCGAAGCGCGGCGGATGCTCGAGCGTTACTACGAGCCTCGCAAGCTGGAGCTGACCGAGGCCCGGCTACGCATGGCTCGAGTGCCTCAAGGCGCCGAATTGATCCCCAACCCGACCGGCGGGCCACCCGGGGTGCGCTTTTTCAACATCTTCATCCTCGCCGGGATTCCGAGTGTCGCACGGGCGATGATGGATGCGCTCGACGGTCAGTTGAGTGGTGGCCGGCCAATGGTGTCGGTCACGATCGGCGCGTTCGCAGCCGAAAGCGAAATCGCCGACCTGCTGCGCGAAACCGAAGGCAGCCACCCGGGAGTCGCGATCGGTAGTTACCCTTTCACGAAGGACGGGCGGCACGGCGCCAACTTCGTCATCCGATCCGACGATCGCGCTCTTGCGCGGGACACTGGCGAGGATTTGTCCGTGCGGTTGAGCAACGCCGGGTTCGAGCCGATCGAAGGCGGGATTTGAGCGGGCGAAGGGAATCGAACCCTCGTCGTAAGCTTGGGAAGCTTCTGCTCTGCCATTGAGCTACGCCCGCATATTATTGCGATAAGTTCACTTTTTCGAACCATTGAGCACTTGTATTGCACTGGATTTTACAATGCGCTGGCCGCCTCGATTGCGCGAGCGGCCTGCCACAATCGCGCGCGCCCGGTCAATCTACAGCTAGTCAGACATCGCAGCCTCGGAACTCCAGGCCCGTCTCAAAACGGGATATCGAAGATAAAAGCTTTGCGTCCGAAGCACGGTGTCGTTCGTATTAATACGAGAACCTTATTCGGAAAGTTTGCATGGCCACTCTGCTCGACTCGCCTCCCGGCGAGACTTTTGACGGCATTGATCGTCTCGACCGTCGCCACGTTCAATCTCTGCCTCGCCACCGCGACGCGAGGCACGGTGCCCGTGCCCTGCCTCTCGTTCGCCACGATCCGGTGCCGCGGTCCAGCATCGCGACCGGTCCAGTAGCGTTTCAATCGGAGGGCCTTCCGTGGCGTGTCGTTCCGCTCGCCCTGGTCGCAGTGTTCCTGCTGACCATGCTTGTGGGTTGGGCCAACGCGATGTTCACGGCGTTCAATGGCGATACGCAGCCGCTTCGCGTAGCCGCTAATTTCGTCACGCACTTGGTTGCGTCCCTCACCTGAGCACTGGTCCGATCGGTTCCGCCTTGCCGGGCGGCTCTGATGACGTCGGCGCCGCTCTTTTAAAGCGCGCGAGTCACGCCAAGGCTGAGCTGGAAAAAATTGTAGGAATTCCCGGTCGCGGTCGGCGTTTCGCTAAACAATGCCGAAGCATTGCCGGACCAGCCCCGCTTCGGCGGACTGGTGACCTGGGCGTTGAAATAGCTCGATCGGCGCCAGCTGGTGCCATTGTCGCGCTGCACTCCGACACCTCCGGCAACGAGGTAGCGCCAGCCATCGACAAAGCGACGAACCTGGAGGACCGGGACCGCCTGCGCATACCAGCGCGGCGAATAATAATCATATTCGCGCGGCACGCTGTCGTGGAAATAGCGGGTGCGCAGCTGGACGCTTAGCCCAAGACGCCGGCTGGCGACGTGGACGAAGGTCGCCCGGGCGTGGGTCCGGACATTGTCCCCGGTGAATTTCTGAACGCCGGCGACGAGCGTCAGCACATTGTCCTCGTTGGCGGGTAGATCGAGGGCCGCGCCGGCGAAGGTATAATAAATGCCGCGACTGAGGCCGAGCGGGGTTTCGACGATCTCGCGCTCAAGGAACAGCTCCTTGCGAAACTTTGACTCGTCGTGGATGCCGGCCGAGCCCAGCACGGTCCGACCGTCGGTGCCTGCAGTGGCGTTCCATTTCCACTTGCCGAGTGTGCTGGCGGCCCGGACATATGCCCGCTGCCGATCGCTCGACGCCTGGCCGAGCGGCCTGAAGCGGGCTTCCTCAAGGCGAAAGCCGAGATAATCCTCGGGGCCCTTGTGACGAACATCGACAAAGAACCCGGTCTTGAACACTTGCGTGTTTTCAGCGTCGGTTGAGAAGACGCTGTCGGCGCCGATTGCCCATTTGGACGGCTCGCTGTCGGCCGCGCGTGCAGTCGTGGCCCAAGCGACTAGCGCTGTCCCGAGCGCCATTCGCAGAAGGGGCATTGGGCCAGGGGCAAGTCGGACACGGCAACAGATCACGTCTTTCCCCACTTCTTGCTTAGCCCGAGCAGTTCGGACCAGTATCCCCAAACGCAGATCGGCTGCATCAAAACGGAATAGGCGATGAGATAGAAGACCAGCCCACCGCGCCTGTGTTTCAACTTCAGTCCATTGGCCTTGCTCGTTCGCCGTTGGGTGCGGTGAATGACAAGATTTCCCAATGCAGCGAGCGGCAAAAGCGCCAGTGTCATAGGACCCGCGACCCAGAATTTTCCAAAGAAAATCGCGGCGAGAACCCCCGGGATGAACAGGAAGGTGTAGACCAGGTCAAGCGGCAGGAAGAGCAGGTTCCACCAGATAAACATCACGCTCAGGCGCTTTTTGAATAACAGGCTCTCATGGTGGTGCAGCGCTTCGATCATGCCCCGAGCCCAGCGTTTCCGCTGTAGCGCGAACTGCTTGAACGTGCGCGGGGCATTGGTGAACACGATCGCATCCTCGGCGTAGCCGATGCGATAGCCCTTCTGAAGAAGCGCCCAGGTGAGGACGATGTCTTCGCCGACGCATTCAGGCCAGCCGCCAACCTCGATCAGTGCCTGCTTGCTGTAGACCGAGAAAGCGCCCTGGGCGACGAGGGTGCCGTGGTACATGCTCTGCATCCGCTTCACCGCGGCGATGCCATGATAATAGTCCCATTCCTGGGCGCCGGTCAGCAAAGTGTCGCCAGCGTTGCGAACGAGCACCGCCCCGGCAACTGCAACCGTTCCAACCGGATCGGTTTCATAACGCTCGATCAAATAGCTCAGCGCGTCGGGGTTGAGCAGCGTATCGCCATCAATCGTCACGATCCGATCGTGGAGCGCCTCATTCAGCCCGGAATTCAGCGCCGCGGCCTTGCCCCGATTGCGCGGGAAGTCGAGGATCCGGACGGTTCGGTTGGCCGGCAGATTGAGACGGTTCCTGGCGGCATGGGCACAGGCGACGGTGTCGTCGGTCGATCCGTCGTTAAGCACCAGAATTTCAAGCGGGCCCTGGTAATCTTCATTCGCGGCGCTCTCGATGGTCTCGGCGATCGCGGCGGACTCGTTATAGGCCGCAATCAGGATCGACACTCCTGGATAGACACCAAGCGGCCTGCGGCGCGGTCTCCGGTCGAGCAGCAGTGTCGTCACCAAAAAGGCGTTCATGAAGCCCGGCACGTACGCAATGAATGTGATTGCGATAAGGGCGAAGAGCGGCGTCGTAGTTGCCCCCAATTCCTTCATCCACTCGGTCGACAGCCAGATGCTAAGCATCACCCACAGGAAGGCGATACAAGCGGAAATCCAGAATTTGATCGGGACCGTGAAATACGGCCGCCGACCGCCTCCCCAGTTTTTGAACGAGGACAAATTCATTCGACTTGCGGGCCTGACGCATCGGGGCAGCGAGGCCCATGTTATGATTGGGGAATTTAGTAATCGAATACCGTTAAACGATAGTTTAACTGCAAGAGATACGCTGGATTTGCAAATCCGGACGCATCCATCCTGAATTAAATTTCGTTCCACGGGCTAGTGCCTCGCGACAGCATCACGTTTCGTGACCTGCCGTTCCGGCGGCGCTGATCAGGAGCGGCGCGGGGGCTCGGGCGCGGCGGGACCCCGGGATTGGCTCTGGCTTTGTTCCTGGCCCTGACGATTCTGGCGCTGGCTCTGGCGTTGAGACGCTCGCTGCGAGCGTGGCGCGGTCTGCGTAACTTCGACTTCGACAGACATGGTTTCGGCACCGCCTCCGCGCCGGGTTCCGGCGATCGGGGCCGCGTCACCATAATCGAGGCCGGTCGCGACCCGGATATAATTGTCGTCGGCGCAGATCCCGTGGGTCGGATCGAACGCGACCCAGCCGAGCGCCGGCACCCACGCTTCCGCCCAGGCGTGCCCCGCCTCCTGCGACCGTTTTGCGTCCCGCCGGTACAGATGGCCCGAGACATAGCGTGCGGGAATGTCGGACATGCGCGCGGCGGCGATGAAGATGTGCGCAAAATCCTGACAAACGCCGCGCCGCGCCTGGTAGGATTCGCCGGCAGACGTCGCCGTTTCGGTGACCGCCGTGTCGAACGTCATCTGTCCGTGCACCGCGGCGTTGAGGGCGTGGAGCAGGGACAGCGGGTCGTCGGTGTTGCGAACCGAGTCGGCAAGCGGGCGCAAGGCCTCGTCGGGCGCGGTCAGCACGGTCGGTCTGAGGAAAACTTCACTTGGAAGATCGTTCGGCAATCCCTCGACCACACCGGCGCGGTCTTCGGTTATCACTCGTCCAGTCGCGCTGATGACGAGTTCGGTGACAGGTTCATCGACGTACAGCATGTGGACGCAATTGCCGTAGCCGTCTTTTGTCTCGCGAAGCCGCGAATCGCAGCCAACCTCAATCCGCCAATCGAGCACGCTTTGGGCAAGGCAGCTCGTCGGGGTCAGACGCAGAAGTTGGATGGCGTTGCTCAGTGGCTGGGTGAACCGGTAACTCGTGCGATGAAGGACATTGAGCTGCATTTCAGGGAAACCGGAACTGCTTGGAGATGGCGGCGTCAACCGCGTTGTTCTCGGCAATATAGTGCTTCAGAAATTCGTGAAGCCCACTCCTGAACACCGTTTCGATGTTGGTTTCCGTCAGCCGCGAGTGGCGCATCCGCGCCTGGCGGTCCGCTTCACCCTGCCGTCCGGTGCGCCCCCCGATTTCGCCAAGAAGATCGACCGCTTCGGACGATGCACCCTTGACCGACCGGGGCAATTCCTCGCGGAACAGGAGCATGTCGGCAACGAGCCACGGCTTGAGCCCCTCCTGGTAGCACAAGCGGTAGGCATTGCGCGCCGAGACGGTTTCCAAAATCGCCGTCCACTGGTCGCGGTCGAGTGCTCCGCCGACCTTTTCGGCTTCGGGCAGAAGCAGATAATATTTTACGTCGAGCAGGCGCGCGGTGTTGTCGCCACGCTCGATCGCAGCGCCGAGCCGCAAGAACCAGAAGCTCTCGTGGCGAAGCATTCGCACCAGCGCGCCTTCGAACCCGCGATTGTTGGCGCTGAGGGTGTGGACCATGCTCAAGGTGGTCTGAACTCCGCCGGGGCTGGTTCGGTCGCGAACATTCAACCACGCCAGGTTGATCGCCTCCCACACCTCGGCCGTGATGGCGTTGCGGGTCGAGCGCGCATTGCCTCGAGCCTTGGCGAGGCAGGAGCGAATGGAATTTGGGTTATCGTCGTCGAGCGCAAGCGTTCGGCAGACGTTGAACGCAGTCGCCCCGGGCGCCGGCTTTTCACCTGGCGCGGGGCCGAGACCGACGACCGCAAGCGCGCTTTCCCAGGCGGCCGTGGCGGCGTCGGCACCATAGGACAGCGAGCTTAGGCGAAGTGTCGCGTCGATCAACCGGGTCGTGAACTCGGCGCGCTCCATATAGCGCCCGACCCAGTAGAGGTTAGCGGCCGTACGGGAGAGCATGCTGCTCCTCACCTGGTGGAGCGGCGATGATCAGGCTGTCCTTGGTGCCGCCGCCCTGACTGGAATTGACCACCAGTGAACCTTGGTCGAGCGCAACGCGCGTGAGGCCGCCTGGAACGATGGTGACGTGGTCGGCGCCGCTAAGCACAAAGGGCCGGAAGTCGACGTGCCGGGGAACGATCCCGGATTCGGTCAGCGTCGGCACGGTCGAGAGCGCGAGGGTCGGTTGGGCAATATAGCGATGCGGCTCGGCGATCAGCGCGGCGCGAAAAGCGGCGATCTCGGCCTTGCTCGCGGTTGGTCCGACGAGCATTCCGTAGCCGCCCGATCCATCGACCAGCTTGACCACCATCTTTTCGAGATTGGCAAGCGTGTATGCAAGCGCGTCCGGCTGGCGGCAGCGCCAGGTTTCGACGTTCGGAAGCTTGGCCTCCTCGCCCATGTAATATTGCACGATCTCGGGCATGAAACTGTAAATGGCCTTGTCGTCGGCGATGCCGGTCCCGGGGGCATTGACGATCGTTACGTTGCCCGCGCGATACGCCGCCATCAGGCCGGCGACCCCAAGCCCGCTTTCCGGATTGAACACCAGGGGATCGAGGAAGGCATCGTCGATTCGGCGATAAATGACATCGACCCGGACCAGGCCTTCGATCGTCCGCATCCAGACGATGTCGTCGATGACTTCAAGGTCGCGGCCTTCAACAAGCTCGATGCCCATGCTGTCGGCGAGGAAGCTGTGTTCGTAAAAGGCCGAATTATAATGGCCCGGCGTCAGCAGCACGCACACCGGATCGTGGGCGCCATCGGGAGCGACCGAAAACAGCGTCGAGCGCAATTGGTCTGGATAGATGTCGATCGGTCGGACCGCGAACCGCGCGAACAGTTCGGGACAAAGCCGCAACATCGCCTCGCGGTTTTCGAGCATGTAGGAGACGCCCGAAGGCGTTCGGACATTGTCCTCCAGCACAAAAAAGTCGTCCGGCCCAGTTCGTACGATATCGATCCCGCAGATGTGCGCATGGACGCTGTGCGGCGCCTTGGCGCCGACCGCGGGGATGCAGAATTGCGGATTGGCAAGGACGATGTCAGACGGAATGACGTTGTCGCGCAGAATGTGCCGGGGCCCGTAAACGTCAGCGATGAACAGGTTGATCGCCCGGACCCGCTGTTCGAGCCCCTCGGCCAGCCGTTCCCATTCGGCGGCCGAGAAGACCCGCGGAATGATGTCGAAGGGAATGATCCGCTCTGCCGCGTCCTCCTCGCCATAGACCTTGAAGGTGATTCCAAGATTCCTGAACGCCGCCTCGGCAGCGCTTTGCCGCCGCGCCAGTTCGGCCATCGGTGTTTCGCTTAGCCACTCCCCGACGCCCTCGAACTCGGGACGCACGGTTGTGCCGCTCGCCCCCCACAGTTCGTCGAAGCTTGCGGCGATCCTAGGCAAGACAGCGCGACCTTATCAGAGCACTCTCGTCGGGCTGGCGCCCGCGAAAGGCAATGAACGAAGCCATTGGATCGCGAGAGTCTCCGGCCGACAGGACTTCGCGACGAAGCCTTGCAGCGAGATCGGTATCGAACAAGTCGCCCGCCGCCTCGAACGCCTCAAAGACGTCGGCGTCGAGTACTTCTGACCACAGATAGCTGTAATAGGCGCTGGCATAGCCGCCGTCGAAGACGTGGGTGAAGTAGGCCAGCTTGTGCCGCATCCCGATCGCGGACGGAATCTCGAGCCGACGGAGGGTCTCCTGTTCGAACCGGGCGATGTCCAGCGGTGGACGAGCGCTCTGGTGAAGCTCCAGATCGACGAGCGCCGAGGCAAGCAATTCCACGGTCGAGAAGCCTTGTCCGAAGGAGTCGGCCCGACCAATCGCCTCGACCAGCTCATCGGCGATTCCGAACCCGCGCAGCGCTTCGGGCGCAACGACCCAATGTTCCATCAGCTTGCTCGGAAATTCGACGAAGTCGCGGGCTACCGACGTTCCCGCAAGACTTGGATAAGTAACATTCGAAAGTAGTGCGTGAAGCGCGTGTCCGAACTCGTGGAACAACGTCCGAGCCTCGTCGAGCGACAGCAGCGCGCCGGAATCGTCACGTGAGCCAGTGTTCGGCGGGGCAGGGATGTTCGCCACGGTGTAGACGATGGGGCGAACAGGACCGTCCATCTTCTCCTGGACTCGAAGCGAGCCCATCCAGGCTCCGCCATATTTTTCGGGCCGTGCAAGATAGTCGGTGAACAGCAAGCCGAGCGGGGAACCGTCGCGGTCGGCGACCGACCAAGCGTGAACGTCGGGATGATAGACCGGAACGTCGTCGCGCCTGTGGAAGGTCAAGCCGTAGAGACGGCCCGCCGCATCGAACGCGGCCGATCGGACCTTGCCAAGCGAGAGGTGCGCGCGGATTGCCGCCGCGTCATAGGCGTAGGCCTTCCTTCGAACCCGGTCGGCGAAGTAGCGCCAGTCCCACGCCTCGATCTCATGTCCCGCCAAAGCCTCCAGCCTGGCCCGTTCCTCGAGTGCCTGTTCGATCGCCGGTGTCAGCAGGCGCTGCAGGAGCGCCCCGGCGGCGGTTGGCGTCCGAGCCATCGATTCTTCAAGCGCATAGTCGGCGAACGTCGCATAGCCGAGCAACGCTGCCTGCTCCTGCCGCAGCGTCATGATCTCCGCGATGATCGGCAGATTGTCATATTCGCCGCTCTGGCAGCGAGAGGTGAACGCCCGCCATGTCTGCTCGCGTACTCCGCGGTCGTCAGCGAAGGTGAGCAATGCTTCGAACACGCCTCGGTCGAGGACGAAAATTGAGCGGTTCGTAGATTGTTTTTGCGCCGCGGCTTCGACCATGTCGGCGGGGATTCCGCCAAGCTGCGAGCGATCCAGAGTGATTTCGCAAAAGTTGGTCGCGGCAAGCACATTCTGTCCGAACTTGACTGACAGTGCACTCAATCTCAGCAAAATATCGCCCAGCCGCTGCTGTGCAGCCGCGTTTAGCGCCGCACCGCTCGACAGAAACCCATTGTAGCTTCGCTCGACCAGTCGTTGTTGCTCGGGATTGAGCTTGTCGCGCTCATTCCAGACCTTTCGAACGCGCGCGAACAAAGCGGGATCATGGCTGATCTCGGTCCCGAAGGCTGCGAGCATTGCCGATACGCTGCTTTCGATCGCTCGCAACTGGTCATCGGACTGAGTTGAAGAAAGCAGCCAGAAAATCCGCTTTACCCGGGCCAGCGTTTCCCCCGATCGTTCCAAAGCGAGCAGCGTATTGTCAAAGTCGGCAGGGCGATCGTCGGCAGTGATTGCGCCAATCTCCAGCCGGCTTTCATCGATCGCAATGCCAAAGGCCGGAAGGAAGTTCTCGGTCTTGAACGCGGCGAAGTCGGGCGAGCCTTCCGGACAAAGCCACCGGGCCAGCAGGAGATTGAGGCTAGCCAACCGCTTCGACCAGGTCTGTATGGACAGTAAAGCCGGTCAGGATTGCCGACCCGAACGCCGTTGTCAGTGCACAGTCGGTGGCGTCGCGGCCGCGGGCCATGAGAATTCGCCCGATGCGCGGCTTGTTGTGGCGCGCATCGACGGTGATCCACTCTCCGCCGAGATAGACGTCGAACCAGGCCGAAAAATCCATCGGACTGTCGGACAAGGGCACGCCGATGTCGCCGAGGAAACCCGTGCAATAGCGAGCAGGGATGTTCATGCAGCGGCACAGCGTGATCGCCAGATGGGCATAGTCCCGGCAGACCCCGCGTTGCTCCTGATGCGCGTCCCAGGCCGTCTTCGTTGGACGAGCGTGCTGATAGCCGAACTCGATGTGGCGGTGGGTAAAGTCGAGGATTGCCTGCAACCGTTCCCAGCCCGCGGCAACGTGGCCGAAAAGGCCCCAGGCGGTGTCGGACAGCCGGTCGGTTTCGCAATATCGGCTGCCCAGTAGGTAGACCAGAACCTCGTCGGGCAATTCATCGACGGGATGCTGCGCGGCGCCGGGCACCATCCGGTCCGGGTCGCCCGAGTCCCGAATCGTGAAATCGTTCGAAAGGGTGGTTTCCCCTTCCGGAAGGACAAAACGGGTAACGATATTGCCGAACCCGTCGAGATACTCGCTCGTCGGGATCGCGGGATCCGTCGCCCAGTCCGGACCGGCGACCAGGTCTCCGGCTCGCGACGGATGAACGCTGAGCAGCGCGATCATCGGCGTTGGCTGCCGAGTGGTGAAGCGAATCTCGTATCCGGCCCTTATCAACATTCAGCGATTCCCATTCATTGCGATCTTGTCGGTCGGGACCAACAACGCATCTTTGACGAAATTTATCTCAACGGCGACGTCCATTCCCAGATCGCTGCCTGGAAAGCCGCTCCAGGTCCCGGAGATCGGAACCGCCTGATAAGGGTCGCGCGCAACGGCAACTCTGATCAGGCCGGCGCTTCCGACAATTCCGTTCGTGGGATCGAATTCGACCCAGCCCGAGCCGGGCAGGAAGATTCGGACCCAGGCGTGCGTGGAGCCGCCGCCAACGCGGCCCGAAGTGCCGCGCGGATTGTAGAGGTACCCCGAAACGAAGCGCGCTGCCAGTCCAAGCGCGCGGGCCGCTTCGATCATCAGCACTGCAAAGTCGCGGCACGTGCCCTGGCGCTTGTGAATGGTTTCCACCGGCGATTGGGTGCCTTTTTCCGCCCGGGACAGATAGGTGAAGTTGCGCTTGATGAAGCGGGTCATGTCGACGAGCATGTCGAGGGTCTCGGTCTCGGTATCCTTGCGCAGGAACCGCCGCCCCCATTTGTCCAACACGCGGTCGGGGTCGTGATGCTGGCGTTCGATCGACCGGAGCAAATCCGGCATGTCTTCGGGCGAATAGCTGAACGGGAACAGGCGGGCATAGGGTTCGACTTCCACGTCCTCGGGCAACATGGGGTCATGCTCCATGCGAACGAAGCTCTCGATCCTCAGATGATCGGCGCGGCGCCTGAAGCTGGCCATTGCGACCGAATTGCCGAACACGTCCTGGAGCGATCGCAACTCGCTCGGCTCGGGGTCGATGGTCAGGCGCGATTCAAGCACATGCTGATCATGGCTTTCCCGCGGTCGCACAAATATACGGTGCTCCCCGAACGCGACCGGCTGCCGGTAGGTGTAGCTGGTCACATGAGAAATCGTCAGGATCGTCATGCCGGATTCACCCCGATTCGCTCAACTGGCCACCTCTGCTATACGCGGAGTGGACGAGCCGCCACCCGTTGCAGTGCACAATGCAGGGGCGTCCTCGCCGTTCCTTCTTGTCGGTGATCATGCCGGGAACCGCATCCCGTCATCGCTGCTGCAGCTCGGGCTCGACGAGGTGGAGACCAGTCGGCACATCGCCTGGGATATCGGAGTCGCGAAGCTTGGGGAGTGTCTTGCCGACAGGATAGGCGCGTCGTTCATCCGCCAAGTCTATTCCCGGCTCGTTATTGACTGCAACCGTCGGCCCGGCGCGCCCGATTCCATTCCAGCGGTCAGCGATGGCACGGCGGTGCCCGGAAACTCTGCTCTCGATAACGTTGCGGCCGGACTTCGGGCAGAAGCTTTTCACCAGCCCTACCAAGCGGCGATCGCGGCCGAACTGGACCGGCGATCGGAGCTGGGCCTCACCACTACCCTGGTCGCACTGCACAGCTTCACGCCCTCCATGGGCGGATTCGAGAGGCCCTGGCACGCGGGCATATTGTACGATGGCGGAGACAACCGCTTTGCCCGGGCGACTCTTGATGCGTTGGCCGAGGATCCCGCGCTGATCGTTGGCGACAACGAGCCCTATGCGATGAACACCATCGATTTCACGATCCCGTTTCACGCCTATCCGCGCGTACTTCCCTACGTCGAGATCGAGATCCGCCAGGATCTTCTGTCGGATAGTTCGGGCATCGCAGCGTGGTGTGCTCGGTTGGAGCGCGTGCTGAACGCTGCGCAGGCGCGTTATCGGGAGCTGCCGGCCTGAGTGGCCCAAAGGCGGGCGGTTCGCCGGATTGTCCGCGCGGGATCCGTTTTGTTCGACCGTTCGGGGGTCAGTTTTGGGCCATTTTTCGGAGCCGCTAGGTGAAGGCGTGAATAATTCGCGCCGCTTTTTGGCTGTTCGCACTTGCAGCAAAAGCGCGATTGGATCCAATGTGCACCTGGCGTTGCTGTCTCGTGTGGGATCAGCCCCAATGGCCAGCTCGCCGGCGCAAATGGAACGACCCAATGCACATGCAGTCAGTCCGGGCGATGATCGCCGACCATCTCGGGGTCGCTCTCGACGGGGTGCGCGACGACGCTGACTTCGCAACCGACCTTGGTGCAGATTCGCTCGACATGATCGAGCTTGCGATGCGCTTCGAGCGAGAACTCGACATCACCATCGGCGACGACGAGAGCGAATCGTGCGCGACGGTTGGTGACGCGCTCAGCCTGATCCAGTCCAAGGTCGCAACCAGCAAAGCCGCAGCATAGCGGGGGCTCCATCGCCATTGCCAAGTTCGACCGGAAGGCGAACAGTGGGCGGGCGAAATGGTCGCAGCGACCAGCGCCAGCAATCAGCGGCAACGAGGCAAAGTGACAAAGCCGAGACGCACTCAACACATGCTGACCCTGGTTGGCTTCATGGCAGCGGGCAAATCGACCATCGGGCGCCTGCTTGCCGAACGTCTGGATATACGGTTCGTGGACACCGACCGAGCGCTGGAAACGGCCTTTGGATTGTCGGTCGGCGAGATTTTCGATCAGCTTGGGGAGCCGGCGTTCAGGGCGGCCGAGCGCGAACTGATCCTGCGTCTGCTGGGGGGCGAGCCGCAGGTCCTGTCGCTTGGTGGCGGGGCTTATGCCGACGCAACGGTCCGGCAAGCCGTCAACGCCCGGGCCATCGCGATCTGGATCGACCCGCCGTTTGATGCGATTGTCGAGCGGATCGGCAGATCGCGCGCCCGGCCGCTTGCATGCGGCAGGTCGGCGGAACAGCTCAAACTCCTCTGGGACGAGCGGCGCACGTCTTATGCAGCGGCCCATATTCACGTCCCGACGTCAGATGCGGCGCCCGCCAGGTTCGTCGATGCGATCATTGCTCAGCTCGACCAGCTGGAGACTTGACGGGCGATCGCTGCTTGTATTAACGTTACATCATGATAATACAGTATGACAGAAGCCAGGTCGCTCGATGAGTGCCCCGAGGATCAATCGCGCCGCCAACCGAGACGCCGGCGCACTGACCGATTCGCTGTGCGTCGCGCTCCTTACGCCTCGCGATCGCGAGCAGATGCTCTGCCTGTTGCGCGATCTGTGCACCCCGTCCGAACTGGGGGCATTGGCTGAGCGCTGGCACGTCGCCTGTCTGCTTGACGGTACGGCTTTGTCGTATCGTGAAATCCACGAGGAGACGGGGGTCAGCACAACGACGATCGTCCGCGTCGGGCGTTTTTTGAGGCAGGAGCCGCACCAGGGTTACCGCCGCGCGATCGATTCGCTTGGTGACGCCCGTGTCGGTTGACCGAAGCAGGCTGCACGTCGCGCTGCAGCGGTCGGGACGTCTGTCCGACCTGAGCCACGATTTGCTGCGCGAGGCCGGGCTGCGGTTCGAAACCGGCCGGAACAGCCTCACCGCGCGTGCCGCCAACTTTCCTGCCGAACTGATGTTTGTGCGCGACGACGATATCCCGACATTCGTCAGCGACGGTGCCTGCGAGTTCGGAATTGTCGGGCGCAATGTGCTCGAGGAGTTCGCTTTGGGTGTCGCCGAACCGGGCTTCGAGGTGCTTGCCGAGCTTGGGTTCGGGCAGTGCACCTTGCGCATCGCAGCGCCCGAGCGGACAGCCTATTCGGGGCCGGAGTCGCTCTCCGGCGAACGGATTGCGACGTCATATCCAAGGCTTCTCCGGCGCTTTCTCGACGAGAAGGGGATCGCCGCCGACGTCGTTCAGATGAAGGGTGCCGTCGAACTCGCTCCGCGGCTCGATATCGCAACCTTCATCTGTGACCTCGTCTCGACGGGCGCGACGCTTGAGGCGAACGGGTTGCGCCCCGTGGAGACAGTGCTTGAGAGCCAGGCCTTGCTGGTTCGCACCCGCAAGCCGCTGGACGAGGCCAGGACGGCCATCGCCGCCCAGCTGCTGAGCCGCATCGAAGGAGTGCTTGCGACCAAGGAGTCGAAGTACATCATGCTCAACGCAGACGAGGACTCCCTGGAGCGCATCACTTCGCTTCTTCCCGGCGCGGAGGCTCCGACAATTTTGCCTTTGCATGGGCGCCCGGGCCATTTCGCGGTCCACGCGGTGTGCCAGGAATCGGTGTTCTGGGAGACGCTTCAGAAGCTCAAGAGCGCGGGCGCATCGGCGATCCTCGTCGTTCCGATTGAAAAGATGATGCTGTGAAACGTCTTGTCTGGAACGAGATGGACGCTGGCGGCCGTAGCGCGGCGCTGGCGCGGCCCCGGTCGCGCACCGACGATCGATTGCGCTCGGATGTGCGGTCGATCATCGACGACGTCGCGGCGAACGGATGGGCCGCACTGTGTGACATCGCCCGACGAATCGACGGCGCGGTTCCGCGCGAGATCGCGGTTCGGCCGCTGGCGCTAGCTGCACGGCGGCGGCTCGCCCGCGACCAGATCGAAGCGATCGAATATGCAGCTGCGCGAATTCGCGCCTTTGCCGAGGCAAGCGTGCCGGCCGACTTTGCAATGGAAACCGCGCCCGGCCTCGTGGTCCGAAAGACGTGGCGGCCGATCGAACGGGTCGGGCTTTATATTCCCGGGGGGAAGACGCCTCTGTTCTCCTCGCTCATGATGCTTGCGATCCCGGCGCGCGCTGCCGGCGTTGACGAGATAGTCACCGTCACTCCGCCGCGGACCGACGGCAGTGTCGACGACATTGTTGCGCTTGCCGCCGAACTGTCGGGCGTCGAGACCATCTGGACCGTTGGCGGAGCTCAGGCCATCGCGGCGCTTGCTCTGGGCGCCGGGGGAATTGCGCAAGTCGACAAGATTTGCGGCCCGGGCAACGCCTGGGTCGCGGAGGCCAAGCGGTTGGTCTCGGCAATGCCCGGCGGTCCCGCAATCGACCTGCCCGCGGGCCCAAGCGAGCTGATGGTCATCGCCGACGCGGGCGCCGATCCGCGGCTGGTGGCTGCCGACTTGCTCAGCCAGGCGGAGCACGATGCGCACGCGCAGGTGATGCTGGTGACATGGTCTGCGAAGCTTGCAGACGCGGTCGCCAATCAGGTCGAGCAGCGGATTTGCTCGCTTCCCCGGCGCGCGATCGCCGAGGAGTCCTGGAAGCAGGCTCGGATCATCATCGTGGGCAATCTGCAAGACGCGCTCGCGGTCGCCAACCTCTACGCGCCCGAGCATCTATCGTTGGCGATGGAAGCTGCCGACGAGGTGGTTGCAGGCATCCGCCACGCCGGCGCGGTGTTCGCCGGGCCGCTCGCCGCCGAAGCATTCGGCGATTACCTCGCCGGCCCGAGTCACGTGCTTCCAACCGATGGCGCCGCGAAAGCGTCGGGTGGAGTGTCTGTCTACACCTTTCTCAAGGCGATGACGGTGCAGTCGGTCACGCCGCAAGCGGCCCGTCGGATCGCCGGTCCCGCTGCCGTGTTGGCGCGAATGGAGGGCCTGGAAGCCCATGCGCTGGCAGCCGACGCGCGGCTGGAACTGGTGCCATGACGAGCCTTGCGGAGCGGCTCGCGAGGCCCGAAATCGTCGCACTCGAGGGGTTCGACATCGCCGCTTGCGACGCCGCGGCGGTCGCCGACGCGATTCGGCTGGACGCCAATGAGAATCCCTTTCCACCGCTGGTCGGAGGTGGGCTTGCGGCGGGCATCAACCGTTATCCCGAGCCGCAGCCGGCGCGGCTCAAAGCTGCGCTTGCGGGGCTTTACGGAGTGAGTTCCGACAACGTCCTGGTCACTCGCGGCGCCGACGATGCGATCGACATGCTGGTCCGCGCTTATTGCCGTCCGGGGACCGATGCTGTTGCGATCTGTACGCCGACCTTCGCCGCTTATGCCCATTTCGCGCGGCTCCAGGGGGCGCGGGTGATCGAAGCGCCGCTGACCGCGACGTTCGATTTCGACGCCGACGCCTTTGTCGCGTTGATCAAGGGCGAAGCGAACGTGAAGCTCGCCTTCATCTGCACGCCCAACAATCCGACCGGCAATGAGGTCGATCCATCGATGATCCTGAAGGTCGCCAACGCGCTTGCCGACACGATCGTGGTCGCCGACGAGGCCTATCTCGACTTCGCCGAGACGCCGAGCCTCGCTGCGCAGTGCGTCGAGCGGCCCAACCTCGTCGTCCTCAAGACGCTGTCCAAGGCGTTCGGGATCGCCGGAGCCCGGGTCGGCTGTGCAATCGGCGAGTCCGGGCTGATGGCGTATGCGGCGCGCGCGCTTCCGCCATATCCGATGCCGAGCCTGTCAGTCGACGCTGCAATGGCGGTTCTGGCACCGTCGCGGCGCGCGGTTCACGCCGAGCGGATCGTCCGGATCAAGGCCGAGCGGACGCGGGTTGCATCGGCTCTGGGCACGTCACCGATGGTGCGAAAAGTGCGCTCCGGAGGTGGGAATTTTCTATTTCTTGAGGTGCACGATCCCGATGCCCTTGCAATCAGGCTCGGCGCAGCGGGAATCCGCGTGCGCTTCCGTCCTCAGGCGGCGCCGGGCGGGGTTCGCGTGACGATCGGTACCAACGCCGAGAATGACGCACTGCTGAGCGCCTTCGGAGTGACGGTAGATGCCCCGCCAGAACGCCGCTCCGAGCTCGTCCGGGATACGCGCGAAACCGCAATCGCGGTCGCGGTCGATCTCGACCGGGCCGGCCCGCGAACGATCGACACCGGGGTACCGTTTTACGATCATATGCTCGACCAGGTCGCGGCGCATGGCGGGTTCAGCCTGGTCCTCAACTGCGACGGTGACATTGCCATCGACCCGCATCATACCATCGAGGATTGCGCGATCGCGCTCGGCTCGGCGCTGTCCCGCGCGCTTGGTGACAAGACCGGGATCAGACGCTTCGGCTTCACCCTGCCGATGGACGAGGCCCAGGCGCAGGTCCTGATCGATCTGTCGGGGCGGTCATTTTGCAGGTTCGAGGGTGAGTTCGCGTCAAGCACCATCGGCGATTATCCGACCCAGATGACCGCTCATGTCTTCCGCTCGCTGGCCGACAGCATGGGCGCCGCAATCCACGTCAAGGTCGATGGCGACAACGATCATCACAAGACCGAAGCCTGCTTCAAGGCGTTCGGACGCGCGCTTCGCGAAGCGATCCGCTGCGAGGGTGACGTTGTGCCAAGCACCAAGGGCGTTCTGTGAACCTTGCAATCGTCGATCTCGCTTATGGCAATATCGGGTCGATCAAGCTCGCGTTCGAACGGTTCGGCGTGGTTGCGGTCGTGACCGCGGACCCGGAACTGATCGCCCAGGCGGACCGGGTCGTGATGCCCGGAGTGGGCGCTGCAGGCCATGCCATGAAGCGCATCGACCAGTCCGGGCTGCGCGAATGCCTGCGTTCGTTTACCCGGCCTGCGCTTGGCATCTGCCTTGGCATGCAGTTGCTGTTCGAGCGCAGCGACGAGGCCGACACCGAGTGCCTTGGCATCATCCCGGGCCGGGTCCGAGCGCTCGAACCCGCGCCGGGAATGCCGGTGCCGCACATGGGCTGGAGCAGCGTCGACGTTCAGGATAGCGGGGCCGGGATCGGGATCGAAAGCGGCGACTATGTCTATTTTGCCCATGGTTTTGCCTGCGACCCCGGACCGGCGACGATTGCGACGGCGCAATACGGGCGGGAGATTCCAGCAGTCGTGAGGCACGACAATTGGCTCGGCGCGCAATTTCACCCGGAACGGTCGTCGGCCGCGGGTTCGCGCTTCCTGGCGGCGTTCCTAGGATGATCGTTTATCCGGCCATGGACCTGATCGACGGGCGCGCGGTCCGCCTCCGACAGGGTCGTTTTGAGGATTCAACGGTCTATTCGACCGCTCCCGCAGAAGCGCTGCGCCAGTTCGCTGCCGCGGGCGCGCAATGGGCCCATGTCGTGGATCTCGACGGGGCACGGCGGGGAGCGCCGTCGCAGCATTCGCTCGTCGGGGAGCTGGCAACCTCGGCGCCGCTGCGGCTGCAGGTGGCGGGCGGGTTTCGCAAGCGCGACCAGGTCGCTGCAATGTTCGCCGCGGGGGCCGACCGGATCGTCATCGGAAGCCTCGCGGTGAGCCGGCCCGATCTGGTCCGTGAGTGGATCGCGGAGTTTGGTCCTGAACGGATTGCGCTGTCGCTGGACGTTCGAATGGACGATGGCAGTCCGTTCGTTGCGGTCGCGGGCTGGACGAAGGACAGCGGCCGAAGCCTGTGGGACCTTGCCGCGCTCTATCCCGACGCAAGGCATCTGATCGTGACCGATATCGGCCGCGATGGAATGCTCGGCGGGGCCAATGCCGACCTATACAAGGAGATCGGCCAACGGTTTCCCGACCTTGCGGTGCAGGCGTCGGGCGGCGTTTCGAGCCTGTCCGACCTTGCCCGCCTTCCGACCGCCGGAGTGATCATCGGCAAGGCGTTGTGGGAGGGGCGGATCTCGCTTGGGGAGGCAATCGGTCTTGCCCGCGCGTAGGATTATCCCATGCCTCGACGTCAAGGACGGGCGAGTGGTCAAGGGCGTCCAGTTCCGCGACCATCGCGATGCCGGTGAAATCGTCGAGCAGGCGCTTCGCTATCGCGAGCAGGGCGCCGACGAACTCGTTTTCTACGACATCACTGCGAGCGGCGAAGGGCGGCCGGTCGCGACCGAATGGGTCCGCAAGATCGCACGGATCATCGATATTCCATTCGCGGTGGCGGGCGGGCTGCGTAGCCGGGATGACGCGGCGGCCTGCCTCGACGCCGGGGCGGACAAGGTCTCGATCAATTCACCGGCGCTTGAACGGCCCGGGTTGATCGATGAGCTCGCCGGCAATTTCGGCAGCCAGTGCGTAGTCCTTGGAGTCGACAGCGAGCAACGCGACGGGGACTATTTCGTGCACCAGTTTACCGGCAGTGCGGAGCTGAGCCGCGACACCGGGCGGCGGACCCTTGAATGGGTGCAGGAGGCGGTAGAGCGCGGCGTCGGCGAGATAGTCCTCAACTGCATGCGCCGCGACGGGGTTCGCTCGGGCTATGACATTGCCCACACGACGGAGGTCATCGAAGCGGTCAGCGTTCCGGTCATCGCCTCGGGCGGAGCCGGGACTCCTGAACATTTCCGCGAAGCGTTCGAAGCGGGCGCAAGCGGCGCGCTTGCAGCGACGGTGTTTCACGACGGCCTGATCGCAATCCCCGAACTGAAGGAGTTTCTCGCGACATGCGGGATCGAAATGCGCCGCTGACCCAAGCCGATATCGGCACCCTCGCCTGGGACAAGATGGGCGGGCTCCTGCCGGCGCTTGTCCAGGACGGGCGTACGGGTCGAATGCTGATGCTCGGCTATATGAATCGCGAAGCACTTGCAGCAACGCTCGACACGTCGCTTGCGACTTTTTTCAGTCGGTCCAGACAGCGGCTCTGGCAGAAAGGCGAAACCAGCGGCAACCAGCTGATCGTGCGCGGCCTGTTCAGCGACTGCGATAACGATGCCCTCTTGGTGCTTGCCGATCCGAACGGCCCGACCTGCCACCTCGGCACGCCGAGTTGCTTTGCGGCCGAACTGACCGGTCCCGCCTGGCTGTCCGAGCTATCGGCGATCATCGCAGAACGCGCGCGGTCCGGCGACCCGTTGAGCTATACGCGCAGGCTTCTCGACGAGGGCCCCGAGCGCATCGGCAAGAAGATCGGCGAGGAGGGGGTTGAGGTTGCCTTGGCGGGAGTGAGCCGGGACTCGGCCGGTTGCGCAGAGGAGGTCGCCGACCTCATCTATCATGTCAGCGTGCTGATGGAGGCCCGCGGCTTTGGCTGGGAGGACGTCATCGCCCGCCTTCAGGAGCGTCACGCGAAGGCGGTGAACGCGCCCACTGCTTCGTCGTAGAGTTGCCGGGTTGCGGCTGCGATCAGCTTGCCGCGGCCGAAATCCCGGCCGCCGCGCCAGTCGCCGATCGTCCCGCCGGCTGCCTCGATGAGCGGAATAACAGCATTATAGTCATGAGGCTTGAGGCTGGTTTCGACGACCAGGTCGATGCTTCCCGCGGCAAGGCGCGCATAGGCATAGCCGTCGTAACCGTAGCGAACGGTTTTCACGGTTCGCCGCAGTCGGTCGAACGCCGGCCACGGCGGCCCGTCGAACATGATCGGGTCGGTGGTCGAAAGTCGCGCGTCCGAGAGCCGGACGCAGTTGCTGGAGGCGATCGGGGTTCGTTCGCCCTTGCGCTCCATCCACGCCTCCTTGCCAAACCCGACATAGGTCTCGTCGAGACAGGGCGCATCGACCAGTCCGAGGATCGGGCGGTGGTCGTCGAGGAGGGCAATGAGCGTGACCCAGGATGGCAGGCGGCAGATGAACGAGCGCGTGCCATCGATGGGATCGAGCGACCAGCTCCACGGGCCTGCCCCCGGCTGGTCGGGCCACTCCTCTCCAGTCACTCCGTGGCCCGGATGCCGGGAGGCAATGAGATCGCGCATGACCCGCTCGGCCTCGCGGTCCGCCTCGGTGACCGGGTCAAAGATTTCGCCACCTTTGTTCTCGGCCGGGCAGGCCTGGGCCCAGCGGCCGAGCGTTTCGGCGCGCGCAGCGCGTGCCAGTTCCTGAGCAAAGGCAATCAGATCGGCGGGAACGTCCATCGTCGAGCGATGAAGGACCGCCCGGGCGGCGGTCAAGCGATTGTCACGCCCATTGGTCAAACGCGCGAAGAACGTTGGCGAGAATCTCCTGTCCCGACGGGGTCAGAACCGATTCCGGATGGAATTGAACCCCGATTTGCCTGGCCGCAGGGTCGCTGATCGCCATCGCCATTCCGTCGATGCTTGCATGAACCTTGAACCTAGCCGGCGGGTTCGGCGTGCACAGCGAATGGTACCGGCCGACCCTGACGGGATTGGGAACGCCGGCGAACGGCCCTTCGCCGTCGTGCTCCAGCAGAGACGTCTTGCCGTGTACGACCTGCGGCGCGCGGACGACCTCGCCGCCGGCTTCCATGACCATCGCCTGGTGGCCAAGGCAGACCCCGAACAGCGGCACGTTGCCCTTGGCCTGGCGGATCAGTTCGAGGCAGCAACCGGCCTCTTCCGGTCGCCCGGGACCAGGTGAAAGAAGGATGATCGAACCTGTTTGGCGGGCAGCTTCGAGCGCCTCGCCCGGAGCGATTTCGTTGCGGACCGTGCGGACCGTTGCTCCGATCCGCTCGAGCGCTTCGACGATATTGAAGGTGAAGCTGTCGTGGTTATCGATCATCAGCACGCTTCGGTTCTTTGGGCGGTTCACCGGCCCCGCTCCCCGGCGATGGCGGCGAGGATCGCCGAAGCCTTGCGTCGGGTTTCGTCGGCTTCGGCCATCGGATCGGAATCGTGGACGACGCCGGCGCCGGCGCGGACATGCGCCACGCCTTCCTTAACCAGCGCCGAGCGGATCACGACGCCGGTGTCCATCAGCCCTTCTCCGCTGAGCCAGCCGATCGCTCCCCCATAGGGACCGCGGCGGGTCCGTTCGTAACGACGCAAAAGCTGCGTCGCCTTGATCTTTGGAGCGCCGGACAGGGTGCCGACATTGAGACAGGCCTGAAGTGCGTGAAGCGCGTCATAGCGGTCGGCAAGCCTACCCTTGACCGAGCTGACGAGGTGCATGACGCGGGCATATTTCTCGAGCCCCATGAGCTGGGCGACATGGCGGGTGCCCGGTTCACACACCCGCGCGACGTCATTGCGGGCAAGATCGACGAGCATCATGTGCTCAGCTGATTCCTTGTGGTCGAGGCGAAGTTCGGCCTCCATTCGGTCGTCCTGGTCGCCATCGGCGCCGCGCGAACGCGTTCCGGCCATCGGTTTCACCTCCAGCGTCAACGCTCCGGCCTCTCGACTGATTCGCACCGAGGTCTCCGGCGACGCTCCGAACAGGCATTGCTCGGCCATCGCCATGAAGAACATGTACGGACTGCGGTCGATCGATCGCACCCGGGCAAAAGCCGAAAGTGGGTCGGGGCATGGAGCGCTGAAGGTGCGCGACGGGACGACCTGATAGACGTCGCCGGCGAGGATGTGCTCCTTGAGGCTGGTCACGGTGAGCGCGAAAGCCTCGTCGTCGAGATCGACCGAAATTGGCGAAGGCGCTCCGGCTAATGGCGCGAGGGCGTGGACGTCCGATGCGCGACGAGCGAGCTCGCCGAGCCGTTCGACCGCTGAAAAATGACCGCGCCGGTCGTTCTCGTCGGTCTCGCCGGCGTTGAATGCGGTGCAGACGAGCCGGGGGGTCAGGCCGGGCTCGGCGATAATTGCGGACTCGGCAAGCCAGAAGATAAAGTCGGGAAAGCCCATCGGATCCTCCGCCGATGCTGGCAGATCCTCGAACAGGTCGACGTGATCGAACGCGATGGTCCCGATCAGGCACACCGCCATGGCTTCTTCCGGAGTGTCGTTGCGCAGGCCGCCGGTAATCGCGCGCAAGGCATCGAAGGGCGAACCGGCGAGCAGTCGCCGTTCGGCGTCGACCTCGTTCGACCGCTCAAAAAACAAGCTCAGAGCGTCGGGCGAACGGGACGTAACATGATCGGCGAGCCTGCGCTCGATGAGATCGAGCACCGCGCGGCCATTGGTCGAAAGGGCGTCGAGCGTCACCTTTCCTCCGCGGCACTCGATCCGCACCGCTGCCTGGTCAAGGAGGATGCTGGAACCGGTCCGGGTTTCCAGAAGCATCGTGTCCGGGCGGCGACCGTGGTCGCTGAGTTGGGCATAAAGCGCGAGCAGATCGACGCGGTTCGGGAGCCTGCGCGAGATTGCTTGCGCGCGTCCGGTCATAAGGTCTGCAATCGCGGTCACGCGAGATCCCGGCCAACCGCCGCAAGGACCGGCTTGAGTGCGGTCATCAACGCTTCGAACTGATGAGGGTAGAGCGACTGCGCCCCGTCAGACCAGGCCTCGACCGGATTTTCGTGGACCTCGACCAGCAGCCCGTCGGCGCCGCACGCAGCAGCGGCAAGCGACATCGGGATGACGAGGTCGCGAACGCCGGTGCCGTGGGACGGATCGACGAGGATAGGCAGATGGGTTTTCTGCTTCATGTAGGCGACAGCGTTGAGGTCGAGCGTGTTGCGGGTGACGGTTTCAAAGGTGCGAATTCCGCGCTCGCACAGGATCACCCGCTCATTGCCCGCGGCGAGAAGATATTCGGCCGCAAGAAGCAGATCTTCGACGCGCGCGGCCAGACCGCGCTTGAGAAGCACCGGCTTGTCGATTTTGCCGAGGGCCTTCAGCAAAGAAAAATTCTGCATGTTGCGAGCGCCGACCTGCACCATGTCGGCCTGTTCGGCGACCGCTTCGACATCGGTCGTGTCCATCACTTCAGTGACCACTGGAAGGCCCAGCTCGTCGCCGATCGTGCGCAGCGTCTTCAGGCCCTCGGGACCGTGGCCCTGAAAGGAATAAGGGCTTGATCGGGGCTTGTAGGCACCGGCGCGAATGCCGACTGCACCGGCGGCCTGGACAGCTTTCGCGCTCGCTCGCAACCGCTCTTCGGTCTCGACTGCGCAGGGGCCGCCAATGACAGCGAAGCCGGTTCCGCCGATCACGGCCTTGCCGAACCGCACGACGGTGTCGTGCGGGTGCATTTCGCGGCTGACCAGCTTGTAGGGGGACAGGATCGGCTTGAGCGATTCGACCATCGGGTGACCGTCGAGCCCGAGCTCGGCCAGAACGCGCTCGTCGCCAAGCGCTCCAAGGACGACGCGCTCGGTTCCGGGCATGTAGACGGGTTTGAGGCCCTTCGCCTCGATCCGGTCGAGGATCTCCTGGGCAATTTCCGGTGTTGCTTCGCGCTTTAGAACGATAATCATCTGAAGGGTTATCCGTGGATTGAGGGCATGAAAAAACCCGCCGGGCTGCGGCGGGTTCTGGAAACTTCGGCGAAAGAACTGGTCTTTTCGCTATCCGTTCGCTGGGCGCGCCGCATCGATGGGTGGGTACCAGCGCCACCAGGTCGGTGCGGTGAAAGTCAGAGCGGTTCGAAGCTTCAGCATCACCGGCAACATGCTACGCAGGGGACTGGGGGTCAACCGTTCGCATGACGAAATCGCCAAAGCTCTCGCCGACGGTGCGTCCCTGAGCATAGGCCGAAAACTGCTCGGAAAGAATCTCGAGAATGCGTCCCTCGCCGATGTTTTCGGAGTGGAGCCGGTTCAACCGCTCGCCATGATGGCCGCCGCCGAGCCACAGATCATATTTGCCCGGAGCCCGGCCGGTCAGCGCGATTTCCGCGACATACGGCCGCGAGCAGCCATTTGGGCAGCCGCTGATCCGAAGGGTGATCGGATCGCTTGAAAGGCCGTGCTGATCGAGCATCGCCTCGATTTTTGTGGTAAGATCGGGAAGATAGCGCTCCGCCTCGGCCATCGCCAGCGGGCAGGTCGGCAAAGCGACACAGGCGATGGAATTGAGCCGAAGCGCGCTCGTCCTGTCGTCGCCGGTAAGCCCATGTTCGGCGAGGAGCGCCTCGATCGCGGGCCGGTCCTTCGGC
>JBDSSR010000202.1:0-11617 GCA_039928675.1 Sphingomicrobium sp.
TAATAGCTGAGCGCAAACGCGACATTGCTTCGAATTGAGCTGGCGAACGGAGTTGGTTTCTGGAACACCATTCCAACCCGCCGGCGCAAGTCCGACAGCGCGTAGCCACGGTCAAGCACGTCGCGGCCATCGATGATGATGTCGCCCTGCGCGCGCTGGTCCGGATAGAGTTCGTAAATGCGGTTGATGGTCCGCAGCAACGTCGATTTCCCGCATCCCGACGGGCCGATGATCGCGGTCACCATATTGGCCGGGACCGCCAGGTCGACGCTTTTGAGAGCATGCAGCTTGCCGTAGTAGAAATCGAGATCGCGGATTGCGATCTTGACCGGATGGTCGGCGCTTTTGGTTTCGGCCGAGGTGACCTCGATAGCCACACCAATGTCGTTCATTTGCGGCGTCCCTTCCGGGCGAGGAAGCGGACGGCGAGATTGAGCGCTAGGACAAAGGCGGTCAGCACGAATGCCCCCGCCCAGGCCAGCGCGTGCCACTCGTCATATGGGCTCATCGCATATTGAAAGATGACCACCGGCACGTTGGCAAGCGGCTGAGTGAGGCTTGCGCTCCAGAACTGATTGTTGAGCGCTGTAAACAGAAGTGGCGCGGTCTCACCGGCAATCCGCGCCACGCCGAGCAGGATCCCGGTGAGAATTGCGCTCATCGCCGCCTTGTAGAGAATCCGGCTGGTGACCCGCCAGCGCGGCTGGCCAAGGGCAAAGCCGGCTTCGCGCATCTGGTCGGGAACGAGGCGAAGCGATTCCTCCGTCGTCCGGGTGACGATCGGAAGCAGGATCATCGCCAGCGCAAGCGCTCCGGCAAGACCGGAAAAATGGCCAAGCGTAACAACCACCATTTCATAAACGAACAGGCCGATGACGATCGACGGCGCGCTGAGCAGGATGTCGTTGACGAAACTGACGATCGCGGCAAGCCGGGTATAGCGGCCGTTTTCGGCAAGATAGGTGCCCGCTGCAACCCCGACCGGGGTTCCGATGAGCGTCGCGAGGCCGATCATCACCGCGCTTCCGTAAAAGGCATTGAGCAGGCCGCCGCTTGCGCCGGGCGGCGGCGTCATCTGCGTAAACAGTGCTGGACCGAGCGCTGCCGCACCCTGTTGAAGCGTGGTGAACAGAATCCACGCCAGCCAGAACAGCCCGAAAACCGTTGCCAGGCTGGCAAATGCGAAGGCCGAAATATCGGCGATTCGGCGGCGCGCGCGGATGGCCATCAGTAGGTCCGCCCAAGGCGCCGGTTGATCCGCATCAGCATCAGCTTGGCAATGGTCAGGACGATGAAGGTGACGACGAACAGCAGGAAGCCGAGCGCGATCAGCGACGAGCGGTACAGTTCGGTATCGGCTTCGGTGAACTCATTGGCGATTGCCGCCGCGATCGAGTTGCTCGGCATCAGCAGCGACAGCGACAAGTCATGCGCGTTGCCCAGGACAAAGGTCACCGCCATCGTTTCGCCAAGCGCTCGGCCGAGTCCAAGAAAGACCGCTCCGATGATCGCCGAGCGAGTGTAGGGCAAGGTCACCCGGCTGAGGATTTCCCACCGGGTCGAGCCCAGAGCAACGGCTGATTCGCGAAGCGCCGGCGGGACCGCGCTGAACACTTCCCGGGCGACCGAGGCGATGAACGGGATGACCATGATTCCAAGCACGATCCCAGCGGTCAGCATTCCGATCCCGATTGGCGGTCCGCGAAATAGCGCTCCGATGCCGGGGATGATGCCGAGGTGCTGAATGGCCCAGGGCTCGACATGCGCCGCCATGAAGGGCGCGAACACAAACAGCCCCCACATTCCGTAGATGATGCTCGGGATCGCCGCGAGCAGCTCGATCGCAATTGCGACCGGTCCGCGAGTCCAGCGCGGCGCGATGTCGGTCAGGAACAGCGCGATTCCGATACTGACTGGAACCGCGACGATGAGCGCGATCGCGGACGTGACCAGGGTTCCGTAAATCGGGACGAAGGCACCGAACCGGCCGGCCCCGACATCCCAGTCCTTGCCCGTGATGAAGCCCCAGCCGAACGTGGAAAATGCCAGTCGGCCGCCCCACGCCATGGAAATCGCCGTTGCCGCGAGGAGCAGCAGAACGAACCAGGCAGCGGCCGCGGTGACCAGGCCAAAGGCCCGATCAGCGCCGGCGCCGCTTTTTGCAGCAGGCCGCAAGACCTGGCCCATAATCTGGCCTGGAACCTGAGCCGTCGAGGTCACTTCAACTTGGCGGCAATATAGCTGTCGATCTGCGCGACCAGTGGAGCGGGAAGCGGCACATAATCAAGACTGTCAGCCTTGGCCTGGCCGCTTTGCAAGGCGTAGCGGAAGAAGCTCAAAGCAGCCTTGGTGCGGCTCTTGTCCTTGGCTTCCCTGGGAACCAGGATGAAGGTCGTCGCAGTAATCGGGTAAGCGTTCGGGCCGACCGCATTGGTCATCACCAAATTGAAGTCGGAGGCGTTTTTCCAGTCGGCGGTTTCAGCCGCGTTGGCGAAGCTTTGGGCGCCTGGAGCAACGAAATTGCCGGCCGCGTTCTGAAGCGCGGTCGACGCCATCTTGTTCTGGACGACATAGGCATATTCGACGTAGCCGACCGAATTGGGAATCTGCTTCACATAAGCGGCGACGCCTTCATTGCCCTTGCCGCCGACGCCGGTCGGCCAATTGACCGTCTTGCCTTCGCCCGGGCCGGCTTTCCAGGTCGGGCTGACCTGGGCGAGATAGTGGGTGAAGTTGAACGTCGTGCCCGATCCATCGGAGCGGTGGACGACCGCAATGTCAGTCGCCGGCAGAGCCATCCCAGGATTGATCGATGTGATTGCCGGGTCGTTCCAGCGCTTGACCTTGCCGGCGTAGATGTCGGCAAGCAGCGGACCGGTCAGGTGAAGCTTGCCCGCGGCAACCCCCGCGATATTCACGACCGGCACGATTCCGCCGATGACGATCGGGAATTGCGCGAGGTTGCTCGAAGCCAGCTCGGCCGAGCTCAGTGGCTGGTCCGAAGCGCCGAAATCGACGGTGCCGGCCTTGACCTGCGAAATCCCGCCGCCCGACCCGATCGACTGGTAATTGATGTCCTGCCCGCCCGACTTCTTGTAGTCGGCGGCCCAGGCTGACAACACCGGATAGACGAAGGTCGATCCCGCGCCAGTGATTTGGCCCGCAGCGGACGAGGTGGACTGGTTGCCCGTGTTGCTGCTGTTGCAGCCGGCAAGGAGCGCTGCGATCGGCAGCGCAAAAAAGATGGCTCTCACTGGATTCGACTCCCCTGAGGACGGTTCGTCCACAGAAGCCCCTTGCGTCATTTCGAGGACTCAATAGCTGCAATTTTATTGCAGATTTATGACAACGACTGCCCCCGGGGCGCGGCCGCTAGAGATTCAGCGAAAGCGACAGCGAGGCGATGTGATCGCTGGTGTCGGGGCCGCCCCGGACGAAGCCATGCTGGTTCATATAGCCCGCGTCGATCGACAGTTTTTTCGACACCGCGGTGCTGATTGCAATGAGGTTGCGCATCCGGTCGATACCAGCCTGCCGCTGGAACGGGGTGGTGTTGAAATTGACAAAGGTCTCATTGCTCAGATTGAGCGAAATCTTGCCCCCCAGCGGCAGCGAGTATTTGATGTACGGACGGCCGCGCAAACCGGTGCCCGAGACCTGATCACGCCACCGTTGTTCCATCCGCCAGCGGACGCTTAGCTTGCCGCGACCGATTTGCGCGACATTGTCGACCGTCACCTGCTCGCGGGCACGATGTTCGGTGGCGGTCCGATCGCCGTGCGAATATTGCGGATTGTAAACATAGCCGCCGGCCAGCGTCACATTCTTGCTCGGCTTGTAGCCAAGCATCCCGACCATCTCGAGTTCGTAGAGCCCGCCGCGGTGGTCACTAAAGCGGGAAACGAATTCTTCCTGCGCGCGCCAGTCGTTGCCAAGCTTCTCGGTCGCGCTCAGCCCAGCCCAGATCTGGCTATCGGTGGCCGCCCACGCGGACGTTGGAAGCAAGGCCAGGAGCGCGAAAAGCGGCGTCGTGAAAAAGGGTCTCATCGGCGCTGGGTAACCGATTGCCATAAATCTGCAACAATTCGCTGCGGCGGAGATTTCGTGCCCGATTGCGCCCTCGGTCGCCCCGGCGTAGGCGCCGCTGATGGCCAACAGCTTTGAACCCTTCGCAGCGCTGCACGTCCCGGGCAAACCGGTCGTGCTTTATAATATCTGGGATGCGGCAAGCGCCCGTGCCGTCGTCGCCGGGGGTGCAAGCGCGCTTGCCACCGGAAGCCATCCCGTCGCCGACGCCAATGGCTGGTCCGACGGCCAGCAGGTGCCGATCGATTTCGTCCTGGCCAATGCCCGCCGGATCGTCGGGGCGGTCGAAGTCCCGGTTTCGGTCGATTTCGAAGGCGCCTATTCGGTCGATCCGGAGGAAGGCGGAGAGAACGTCCGGCGCCTTTCCGAAACGGGCGCGGTCGGGTGCAATTTCGAGGACCAGATCATCGGCGGCGAGGGGCTTCATCCGATCGAGCTCCAGGCCAAGCGAATCGCGGCGATCCGAAACGCGGTCGGGCGAGACTTCTTCATCAACGCGCGTACCGACGCTTTCCTCAAGACGCAGACCTATGACGATGCGCTGGTCGATGAGGTGATTACGCGCGGCAAAGCCTTTGCCGACGCCGGCGCAAGCGGATTCTTCGTCCCCCGGCTGTCGGACCCGGCGCAGATCGAACGCGTGGTTCGCGAAGTGCCGTTGCCGCTCAACGTCATCGCCTTTCCCGGGGCGCCCGACAAGGCGATCTGGGCGGCGGCCGGAGTAGCGCGGATCAGCCACGGCCCGTTTCCGCACAAGGCGCTGATGGCGACGCTGACGCAAATGGCGCGCGACGCAATCGGTTAGCCGACCTTTCAGGTCCGGCGAAGCCTTCGCCACAGCGAGGTCCGTGGTCCCGATTTCAGAACGGTCTTGCGGAACAGCTGCGCGCCGATGCGAAGGATCACTGCGACCCACAGCGCCTGCCACAGGATCGCAACAAGGTGAGGCCACAACTCGGGCCGCTCGGCGGCGCGCGCAAGCATCACCATCGGCGAGGATAATGGAAATATCGCGGCGATGATCGCGTTGTTCGAATCCGATGCCCCGATTGCAGTCGAAGCGAAACCGAACAGAAGCACCTGGCCGAAGGTCACCGGCATCGACAGGGTCTGGACTTCCCGCGCGGTCGACGCCTGTGCCCCGATGGTCAGGAAGACCGAGCCAAGCAGCAAATAATTCATCGCGAAATAGATGATTGCGAGGGCGAGGAACGCCGGCCAGCCGACCGCCGGGGGAGGAAGCGTCTGAACCCCGCCATGCTTGATTGTCTGGATAAGAAGCGCACCGGCGCTGATCCACACCACAATCCCGACAACCGACGAGGCAAGCATTGCAAACAGCTTGCCAAGGAACATCGCGTCGATCGGAACCGCAGCGGCGATAACTTCGACGATCTTGTTCGATTTCTCTTCGATCAGCTGGCTCATCAGCATCCCCGACAGAAGGACGGTGAGGAAGAACAGCAGCATCTGCCCGATCTGGGCGGTGAAGACGCGATCGTGGGCAAGCGAGCCCGACGATGCCGCAACCTCCGTGACGGCAATTGCCGGCGGCTGCTGCGGGGGCTGGGGCGAACGCGCATCGGCCAATGTCAGGCGAAGCTGGTTGAGGAGACCCGCGTCGCCGCCCACCGCGCCGGTCACACGCGGCTGATCGAGGTTGCCGGTAAGGACCGCCCGGATCGGCGGGGATTTTGACTTGAGCAGGGCCCGGACCTGAGCGTTGGAATCGGCGGCCGGAGCATAATGAACGAACTTGACCAGGCCCGGGTCGGGTAGCGCCGGAGCGATCCGGTCACGCGCGGCGGACAGCCGGGCAAAATCCGGGGCGGTGAAGGTGACGGCGATGACCGGTTGCTCGGTGCGGTTTGCGACTTGCGCGCCAATGCCTCCGAACAGTCCGCCAAGAAGCAGCGGAAAGAGCGGGCCGAGGAGGAAAAAGATGAACGCCTTGGACAGGACCGTAGCGGTGAAATCGCGCCGCCCGATGACGAAAGCCGAGCGGATGAGGTGCTTCACTGCGGCTTCTCCTGGCCCATGTCCTTCGCCGCCGCGCTTCCGGCGATCGCGACGAACGCGTCGTGCAGGCCCGGCCGCTCGATCGCCAGCGTATCGATCCCGGCGCCGCCGTCGATCAGCGCCTTGAGCAGGGGCTCGGGTCCGCCTTGCGGAAGTTCGAACACCCACTCGCCGCCTACGCGCCGGGCGCTATCGGGAAGCGCCGAGCGCCACGGCCCGTCTTCGGCACGGGTCCGCAGCCGGACGATCGAGCGCAGCCGGGAACGGGCCTCATCGACCTGGCCATCGAACGCGACCCGGCCCCTGGCGATGATCGCGATATGCTCGCACAACCGTTCGGCATGAGCGATGACGTGCGTCGAAAAGATAATCGTGACGCCGCTTCTTGCCTCGCGCCGGATGAGTTCTTCAAGCCTGCCCTGGTTGATCGCGTCGAGCCCGGCAAAGGGTTCGTCAAGAATGATCAGGCGCGGTTTGTGAACGATTGTTCCAAGCAGCTGGACGGTTTGCGCCATGCCTTTCGACAGGGTCCGGATCGGCTTCCTCGCCCAGTCGCCAAGATCGTGCCCGGCGAGCAGCGCGTCGGCCCGGCGGCGGCCTTCGCCAAGCGGAAGACCGCGGAGCGCGCCCATGAAGGCGATTGCGTCGCGGGCATGCATCGCCGGATAGAGGCCGCGTTCCTCGGGCAGATAGCCAATTTCGCTGGCGGCTTCGAGGGGCCGCTGGTGACCGAGGATCGAGCGCGTACCGCTCGATGGATCGATGATCCCAAGAAGCATTCGCAAGGTCGTCGTCTTGCCCGCGCCATTGGGCCCAAGAAGGCCGAAGATCGCGCCCTTTGGAACCGCGAGACTGACTCCGTCGACCGCCCGGGTATCGCCGAAATCCTTGACGAGATCTCGCGCCTCGACTGCAAGCGCTCCGCTGGCGGGGTTTGACGAGGCTGATCGAAGCACGGAAATTCCTGCGAAAAGTTGGACCCGGCGTGTAGACGGTCGGGCGTGCATAAAAGCCTAAGCCTTGAGGATGCAATAAGGGCAGAGGCCGAGCGGCTCGGCTTCGCGGCGTTCGGGATCACCCGCGCCGATGCCGCCGACGGCGCCGGGCTGGAGCTGACGCGCTGGCTCGAAGCCGGCAATCACGGAACCATGGGATGGATGGAGGAGCGCGCGCACCATCGCGTTTCGCCGCTCGCGCTGTGGCCGCAGGCGAAGTCGGCAATCGCGCTTGGCATGAGCTATGCCCCGGCGACCGATCCGCGGGCGCTTGCCGGCGAAGGGCGGGTCGGGCGCATTTCGACCTATGCCCAGGGCGGCGATTATCACAAAACGGTCAAGGCGGCTTTGAAGGCGCTTGCCCGGTTCATCGTCGCGGCCGCGCCATCCGAGCTCAAGGTCTTCGTCGATACCGCACCAGTGATGGAAAAGCCGCTTGCCCAGGCAGCCGGGATCGGCTGGCAGGGCAAGCACACCAATCTGGTTTCGCGCGAGCATGGCAGCTGGCTGTTCCTAGGCGTAATCCTGACCAGCCTCGAGCTTGCCCCCGACACCACCGCAAGCGAAGCGCTCCACTGCGGATCGTGCACCCGTTGCCTCGACAGCTGCCCGACCGATGCGTTCGATGGACCGCACCGGATCGATGCGCGGCGCTGCATCTCCTACCTGACAATCGAGCATCACGGCCCGATCCCGGACGAATTCCGCAAAGCCATCGGCAACCGCATCTATGGCTGCGACGACTGCCTCGCGGCGTGCCCGTGGAATCGCTTTGCCGAGGCCGCGGCTGCAAACCGCGCCTTCCTGCCCCGGGCCGAACTCGCAGCGCCGCTTCTTGCCGACCTGCTCGCGCTCGACGATGCATCATTCCGAACGATGTTCGCCGGCTCGCCGATCAAGCGGATCGGCCGCAACCGGATGATCCGCAACTGCCTGATCGCCGCGGGCAATAGCGGCGACCAGTCGCTATCGTCGGCGATTGGCACGCACCTAGCCGATCCCGACCCAGTAATCGCCGAAGCCGCGCGCTGGGCGCTCGATCAGTTGGGATTGAGGCGGTTGGGATCGGACAAGGCGACGATGCAGGCGGCCTGATTATAGTCCACGCCCGACGAATAACGGGCATCGACATAGGTCACCCGCATCGTCCCCCCGGACGGGTAGAGATAAGCATCGAGAACGCATTCGGACCCGCGGAACTGGAGCTTCAAGCCGCTTCCCTCCTGAATGCGCAGCGCCGGAGTTCCGAACCGGGCGATGAGTTCGGCCGAGCTTTTGCCAATCAGCAGGCCCGACTGGGTGACGCCCGGAGCCGGCGCCACTGGCGCTGGCGTGGACGGCGGCGGCGAGGTCTGTTGCTGGCCGGCGCAGGCCGACAGCAGCAAGGTGAGTGCAAGGGCGGAGTGACGGTGCATATCGGGAAGATGCCGCGACCGGCGGCCCGTGGCAAGGTTGCAGCGGTCCGAACCGCGCGCTAGTCGCGCCGCTTTCCCGGACCATCGCTGGAGCACCTATGCCCGACCGCCGATTCGACGTGCTTGCCATCGGCAATGCCATTGTCGACGTGATTGCCGATGCCGGCGACGACTTTCTAGCCAGCCAGGGCATGTCCAAGGGCGGCATGCAGCTGATCGACGAGGACCAGGCAACCGCACTGTATGAGGCGATGGGCCCGGGCCGCGAGGCCAGCGGCGGGTCGGCGGCCAACACTGCGGCCGGCCTTGCAATGCTCGGACTTCGCTCGGGCTTTGTCGGCCAGCTCGGCGATGACCAGCTCGGCCAGATCTTCCGGCACGACATCCGCAGTCTCGGGGTCGGCTTTGACACTCCGCCAAGGGACGATGTCGGGGCGACCGCGCGCTGCCTGATCCTGGTCACGCCCGACGCCCAGCGGACGATGAACACGTTCCTTGGGGCGGCGCAGATGCTTGGGCCGGAAGCGGTCGATCCGGCCGCCGTCGCGGCTTCGGCTATCATCTATCTCGAAGGCTATCTGTGGGATCCGGCGACCCCGCGAAGCGCAATGCTGAAGGCGATGGACGCCGCCCGTGCGGCTGGCACCAAAGTGGCATTCACTCTGTCCGACAGCTTCGTCGTCGAGCGCCACCGAGCCGACATCCTCAAGCTGCTCGAGGAGCGGCGGGTCGACATATTATTCGCCAACCAGGCCGAGGTCGAGGCGCTTGCGCAAACCGACGATCTTGAAAGCGCGGTTCGGACGATCCGCGACAAGGTCGAAACCCTAGTCGTAACGAGGGGCGAGGCCGGAGCGCTTGCAACCAGTGGCGGCGAACGCGCCGATGTTGCCGCCGAGCCGATCGCGACGCTGGTCGACACGACCGGCGCCGGCGACCTGTTCGCGGCCGGGTTCCTTGCCGGCACGGTCCGCGAGGTCGGCCTTGAACGCTCGCTAAAGCTTGGCGCGATCTGCGCCGCCGAGGTCATCCAGCATTATGGCGCGCGGCCCGAGGCGGACCTCAAGGCGCTTGCCGGCGATCTTCTCGACTGAGCCCCAGGAAATAGGCTCGCGTCGCTGGCGTCAGCTAGGCTTGTCAATTCCTGGAATGTGCGGAGTCAAATCGTCAATTTCCGCCTCATGCACTTCGATATGGCCCTGGCCGAAATGGCTCTTGCGGCGGCTGTATCCGAAGTAAACCAGGAACCCGATGCCGGACCAGATCGGAAGCACCAGCATCGCCGCGGTTGGCAGATTGAAGAACAGGAATATGCAGCCGAGGATCGTCAGTGGCCCGATGATCACCAGCCCCGGAACACTGAAGGCGCGCTTGCGGCCCGGATCGCGCTTGCGCAGCAGCATCACTGCGATCGCGACCATCATGAAGGCGTATAGCGTGCCCGCATTGGCGATGTCGGCCAGCTGCCCGACCGGCAGGAAGGCGGCCGCAACCGCGACCACGACACCGGTGATTGCAGTCACGACGTACGGGGTCTTCCACTTCGGGTGAACTTCGCTCAATTTTTCCGGAAGAAGGCCGTCGCGGGCCATCACGAAGAAAATGCGCGTCTGGCCGAACAGCAGGATCAGGATAACCGAGGGCAAGGCAATGATCGCGGCGTAACCGAGCATATTGCCGATGGTGCCAAAGCCGACCACGCGAAGGACATGGGCGAGCGCTTCCTTCGAGCACACCAGGGCCTCGGCATATTGCGGCATCGCGCATTGGCGTGCGAGCTCTTCCGACCCGGCCGGGAACGGCACTCCGTTCGGCCCCATGATCGGCTGTCCACCGATCGTGCCAACGGCGCCCGCCGCGACGAGAATGTAAAAGACGGTGCAGAACAACAGGCTGCCGACAAGGCCGATGGGCACGTTGCGTTGCGGATTCTTGGTTTCCTCCGCCGCGGTCGAGACGGCATCAAAGCCAACATAAGCGAAGAATATCGTGGCTGCCGCGCCGACCGCGCCGACTCCGGTTCCGAAACCGCCGAATACGCCGGCAGGAAGGAAGGGATTGAAATTCGCCATGTCGACGCGGGGGAGTGTCAGGACAAGGAAGGCGGTCAGTGCAACCAGCTTGATCGCCACCAGAACGGCATTGACCCGGGCGCTTTCACTGGTGCCGATCATCAGCAGCCAGGTCACAAGCAAGGCAATGACGAACGCCGGCAAGTTGATCAGACCGCCGGGCGCTCCGCCGAGCGCAAGCGGCCCCGCGGTCAAATAGGCTGGCAAGGATATCCCGAAGGTTTCCTTGAGAATGGTCCCGGTGAAAAAGCCTGACCAGCCGACCGAAACCGCCGAGGCGGCGATGGCATATTCAAGGACCAGTGCCCAACCCACGGTCCAGGCGAGAAATTCGCCCATCGTTGCGTAGGTATAGGTGTAGGCAGAACCCGCAACGGGAACCATCGCGGCGATTTCGGCATAGCATAAGGCCGCAACGATACAGACCGCGCCGGCAATGACGAAAGCCAGCATCAAACCCGGACCCGCCTTTTGAGCGCCGGCAGCGGTAAGCACGAAAATACCGGTGCCGATGATGCAGCCAATGCCGAACAGCATCAGCTGGAACCAGCCCAGCGAGCGGTGAAGCGACTTCTTTTCAGCGGTCGCCAAAATCGCATCAAGCGGCTTTACGCGGTCGAAAATCATGGAGTTCCCCTTGGTCGGCAGCGCCCGCTCGGTAAAAAGCGGGCTGACATTCTTGACTGGTTGAACGCGAACCTAGCGGCTCCAACGGTCAGGGCAATCCCCTTGTGAGCCCGCCTTGTCGGGCCGGTTATCCGGCAAGCATCGGCCCAAGCGGCCTGCCGCCGAAAATGTGCACGTGCAGATGCGGCACTTCCTGCCCCGAATCGCGGCCGGCGTTGGCAAGCAGTCGATAGCCCGGCGCGACCAACCCCGAGTCCCGCGCGACCTTGCCCACGGCGCGGATGAAGGCGGCGATTTCGGCGTCCGACGCCCGCGCCGAGAAATCGTCCCACGAGACATAGGCACCCTTGGGAATGACCAGCAGGTGGGTCGGCGCAAGTGCATTGATGTCGTGAAATGCGAG
>JBDSSR010000203.1:0-14702 GCA_039928675.1 Sphingomicrobium sp.
ATTCATCGTCACCGATATGTTGGGCGCCTGGCGCGCGCCTTCAATGACCGGCCGTTCACCGGTCGTGGGCAGCGAAGAATGCGATGCTGTCGGACAGGGCGCTGGCAGTGCCGCGAAACACCGGCGAGAGCGACTTGATCGTATCGATGTGGCTCTTGCCAGGATAAAGCTTGAGCTCTGCGGTTGCTCCGGCGGCCTTCAATGCCGCGGCAAGTCGCTGCGAATTGCGCGGCTGGACGATGGTGTCGGCGGTGCCATGCATCAGCAGCATCGGGGGGGCATTACGCCGGACGAAGTGGATCGGCTGGGTTTCCGCCGGCTGCGGCCACGCTCCCATTGCATCGCGTCCCCGTTCCTCGTTGAACGGATAAAAGTCATACGGCCCCGAAAGCAAAGCGGCGGCGCGGATCGCCGCGGAATCGACCCCCGCCTCGCTCAGATAATGCCGATCCAGCGCGAGCATCGCGCCGATATATGACCCCGCAGAATGACCTGAGATGAGGAGGTCGCGCGGATTGCCACCGAAGCTTGCGATGTGGTCGGCGGTCCATTTTACCGCCAGTGCCCCATCTTCGACGAAGGTTGGAAATCTGACCTGGGGGACAAGGCGATAGTCGGGAACGACGACGACGAAGCCGCGCGATGCAAAGGCCCGGGCAGCGAACCCGTAATCGCCGCGTTCGCCAGCAACCCAGCCGCCGCCGTAGAAGAATATGATCACCGGAAGCGGTCCGGTGGGGCGGTTCGCCGGAACCCAGACATCGAGCTTGAGGCGGGGATCCGGACCGAAGGACACGCCCGCTGCCACCAGTTGCGCCTTATCCCCGGCGAGCCTGCTTGCGCCATTGAGCAGTGCCGCCGGCGAACAGCCGAACAGGACGGCGCTCGACAGCGTCGAGAGTAATGCCGAACGGCGGCTCAGCGGGCGGTCCACATTCAGCCTTCGACGACTTCCATGGTCACCCGGTCGTTGGTGAACACGCATACTTCGGCGGCGATCTGCATCGCTCGCCTGGCGAGAACTTCGGGATCCTGCTCATAATCGGCGAGCGCCTTGGCCGCAGCCAGAGCGAAATTGCCGCCCGAGCCAATTGCGGCGATGGTTGCGTCGTTGCTTGCCTCGGGTTCGAGCACGTCGCCATTGCCGGTCAGGATCAGCATCTGATCGGCATCGGCGACGATCATCAGTGCCTCAAGGTTGCGAAGATATTTATCGGTCCGCCAGTCCTTGGCCAGCTCGACCGCCGCGCGAAGCAATTGGCCGTTATACTGTTCAAGCTTGCGTTCGAGCCGTTCGAACAGAGTGAAGGCATCGGCGGTCGCGCCGGCAAATCCCCCGATCACCCTGGCCTTGCTGCCGGGCCCGTCCTCGCCGATCCGCCGAACCTTCCTGGCGTTGGGCTTGATGACGGTGTTTCCGAGGCTGACCTGGCCGTCTCCAGCAATGACGGTCTTGTTGCCCTTCTTGACCCCGATGATCGTGGTTCCGTGATACTTTTCCATGACCTTCAGGTGGGATGGGTGTCCGACCGCTGCAAGCCGAGCTCGAACCGGCGATCGGGAATCAACCACATGATCGAGACGCCGACGTAAAGGGCGATCGAAATGAACGGCGACGCGAAGGCGGCCGGGACAGCGGCAACGTAGAGCGCGAAGCTGACCATCTCCTTGGCTCCGCCGCCGACCGCACGCTTGACCGCCGAGCTGTCGCCTTCGGCCCTGATCAGGGCATGTTCCAGAATTTGATAGCAGATCGAGGCACCGACCAGCACCACCCCGAACGACGCGACCGGCAAGGGCGTCACTCCGGCTTCGTCGATCCAGCGGATCATCAGCGGAAACAGGGTCAGCCAGAACAACAGCGCATGATTGGCCCACAGCACGCCGCCGGTGACGGTCCGCGCCGACTGCATCATATGGTGATGGTTGTTCCAGTAAATTGCGACATTGACGAAGGCGAGCAGATAGGCGGCAAGCAGCGGAAGCACCGCCATCGCCGCCGCCGCAGTAGGCTCGGCCGGAATCTTGATCTCGAGCACCATGATGGTGAGGACGATCGCGACGACGCCATCGGTAAGCGCGTTCAGACGGTCCGGTTTCACGTCTTTTGTCCAGCTTGTCTCATGGATCGAGCCTAGGGGATCGCTGCGGCCGATGACAACGGCGGGCGGCGAGTTGCGGCGGCGCCGGACGGTTAGCGCTCGCCTCCATCTGTCAGCTCATTCTGGGAGCCGATGGGATCGACCTTCGCCTGGGCGCGAACCCATTTGATCAGTTCGTCGAGCTGGATTGCCTGTTCGGTCGCGGTCAGCGCGTCGGATCGAGAAAGTCCGCCTTGGCCGGCGGCTTGACCAGTGCAGCAGGCGGTATCGGATAGGCTGGGCAGGTGCGTTGCTCCGCCAGCACCGGGATGGGCTGGGGCGGCGGGACTTTCGGCGAGCATGCGGCCAGAAGAATAGCGGGAAGCAGAAAGGCGGGAAGCAGCTGCCCGGGCAGCTTCAAGGCGGGCTTCATAGTCATTGACGCTCCTTTGGTTGATTGCGGATTGCTGGGCCCGAACGCGGACACCGTTGGCGGCGTCGTCCTTGCGCGCTTCATCGGCTGCAGACCGGGCCGCGGCGACCATCGTGGCGAAGGCCAGTTGCTCGGCGCGATACAACTGCTCGAATTGACCGGCCTGTTTGCGGAAGTGCCGCGCGTCCCCTTTCGCAAGCAGAAGCAGAACCGCCAGACCCGCGCTGACGATCAGCCCCGCGATTCCCTGGATATTGAGCACTCGCGCAATCATTTTTCGCTCTCCGCTTCGAGGCAGGCACCGTCGCGTGATGCAGTCAGCTTGAAGCGGCCTACCGGGCCGCCGGCGAGAAGCCCGACAATCACCGCGACCATCGCCGCGATGAACCCGCCAAGCGCCCAGCCGAAAATGGTGACGATGCTGTGGGCTTCGGCGGACGGCCAGCCGCCCCACATGAGAAGCGCGACCATTGCTACGGCGCAAAGTCCGCAGAACATTCCCGCCCCCGCAGCGGCGAGGCCGTAGATCGAACGTTGACCTTCGGCGAAGGTAGTGGGTTGAGGCAGTTTCATCGGCTCGACCTTCAAGGTTGGTGGAAAAAGGGCCCGAAGTTCACAAAATTTGCGTCGGATGGATTGAATGCAGGGGTGATTGCACTTCAGCGAGTTCGTCCAGGTTGTGACCTTTTGAGCCGCCTAACCGATTCGGTTCGCAAGCCACCCATAGAGGAATGCCTCATTGGCTGGCCGCCGTTCGGCCAGGCGGAGGTAGCGCTCCCCCTGAAGCGCTTCGAGCGCCCGAAGCAGAACGGTCTCACCGGAGACTCCATTTGATTGGCTGGGATGGAAGGCGCCGTCACCAGCGCCGCGAACGGCCAGAAACCGATCCAGCGCCGCCAGGGTCGTGTCGCCTATTCGGCCGTCGGGTACGAGGTCGGGATAATCGCGGCCGTTGCGGTTGAGCGCCGTAAGTGCCCGCTGGAGGAAGGTCGCAGCGACCGCCGGCCCCATGTTCACGCCCGTGTCGAACAACTCGCCCCCGAGCCGCGCACTGCGGAGAGCGACCGCATCGAACCGCGGTCGATGCCAGTACAGCCGGCGGTAGATCGTCGCGGCCTGTCCGCGCGGCAATTGCCGAATCGGGCCAGTGTAGCCGTTGGCCCGAGCAACCCCCTCTGTAATGCCGAAGCAAGTTGCCCCGCCCTTGTCGGACGGGTGATCGACGAAGCCGCCCTCTCGGTCGATCAGGGCATCGATCAGCCGGGTAACCGCGATTGCGTCTTCCATACATCCTCCAATGGCCGAGTCGCGGATCGTTATAACCTATTTGGTTGTTTGTAGGAAAGTTGTATGAACCGGGGTTTTTGCGAAAGCCGTACTCGGGGCAGCACCGCGATCGTCACGCTTGCAACCGGCGGCGGCTTGAGCTGTTAAGAGTCAGCTTTGAGGGGACCCATGACTCCAGATCGCGGAAATGACTCGCGCCCGGGCGCAGCGCTCGGCGAGGAATCCTTCAGGCTGCTGGTCCAGTCGGTTGTCGATTACGCCATCTACATGCTCGGCCCGGGCGGCGTGGTGACCAGCTGGAACGCCGGCGCGCAACGGATCAAAGGCTATTCTGCACAGGAAATCGTCGGCGAGCATTTTAGCCGGTTTTACAGCGAAGAGGACCGCCTAGGGGGACTTCCCGACGAAGTTCTCGAAACCGCCCGGACCGAAGGCAAGTTCCAGGGCGAAGGCTGGCGAGTTCGCAAGGATGGGACGCAGTTCTGGGCATCGGTCGTCATCGATCGGATCACCGACGACGACGGCAAGCTGGTTGGCTATGCCAAGATCACCCGCGACATGACCGAACAGCGCGCCGCCCAGCTTGCCCTGCTCGATGCCGAGCGGCGGTTCCGGATCCTGGTCCAGGGCGTCACGGATTATGCAATCTACATGCTCGATCCCGACGGCCAGGTGACCAACTGGAACGCCGGAGCCGAGCGTATCAAGGGCTATTCGCCCGACGAAATCGTGGGGGAACATTTCAGCCGGTTCTACACGCCGGAGGACCGCGACGGGGGGCTTCCGGCCAAGGCGCTTGCGACTGCCCACGACGCCGGGCGCTACGAAGCCGAAGGGTGGCGGATGCGCAAGGATGGGACGCGCTTTTGGGCAAGCGTCGTGATCGACGCGATTCGCGGCGAGGATGGCGAGCTGATCGGCTACGCCAAGGTCACGCGCGACATGAGCGAGCACCGTGATGCACAGATGCGGCTGGACGAATCTCGCGAACAGCTGTTCCGCTCGCAAAAAATGGAGGCGCTCGGCCAGCTGACCGGCGGACTCGCCCACGATTTCAACAATCTCCTGACTGCGATTCTGGGTGCGGCCGACCTTGCACTGCGCAACTCTGGCGACCCGGACAAGGTCAAGCGGATGATCGACGGCATCCGCAGCTCGGCGCAGCGCGGCGCAGGGCTGACCAAGCAAATGCTGGCCTTCGCACGAGCCCAGCCATTGGAAATCAAGCAGATCGAGCTGAAGTCCTTTATCGCCGAAATGGTTACGCTCGTCCGTCCCTCGCTGCGCAGCGACATCGAACTGATCAGCGAATATTCGGATCAGCTGTGGACCATCGATGCCGACGCCGGGGCACTCGAACTCGCCATCCTCAACCTCGCGTTCAATGCCCGCGACGCGATGAAGGACGGCGGCACATTGCGAATCGAAGCGCACAATGTCGTTCTCGAAGGTGCGCCCGAGGGTCTGACCGGCGAGCATGTCGCGTTGCGCGTGGCCGACAACGGGACCGGAATGAGCGCCGAACTTCAGCAGCGCGTATTCGAACCGTTCTTTACCACCAAGGGCTTCGGCGAGGGCACTGGCCTCGGGCTCAGCCAGGTATTCGGTTTCGCCAAACAGATCGGCGGTTCGGTCACGGTCGAATCCAAGATCGATAAGGGATCGGTCTTCACCCTCTATCTGCCGGCGACGCGGCGGACCGCGAACGCGGGCGCGACGGACGGCGATCACGCCCATGGCCGAGTACTGGTGGTGGAAGACGATGCGCTGGTCGCCGAGCTTGCCGCGACCATGCTCGACGAGCTCGGCTTCGAACCAACCGTGGCCCGAAGCGCGAAGGAGGCGCTTGAGCATCTGACCGGCGGCGATCGGCCAAAGCTGGTGTTCACCGACGTCGTCATGCCCGGCGGGCTGAGCGGGATCGAACTGGCGCACAGGGTCCGCGACCGCTTTCCCGAACTGCCGATCCTGCTGACGACCGGTTACAGCGAGCAGGTCGGAAGCGCGCACGGCTTCCCGGTGCTTCAGAAACCCTATGAAATGCAATCGCTGGCAGCAGCCCTCACCGAGTTGCTGAAGGAAGAAATCAGCCTGAGCTGAACGACTTGGCGCCAAGCGGTTGACAGCCGAAACGATTGCGAGCCTGATCGATTGAGCAGCGGCAATGCTGCGGCCACGGAGGGGGAAATTCCAATGGCTACAATGACGCCGGCGCGCGCGCCGATACACCTCTGGATCGTCGGGATACTGTCGCTCGTGTGGAGCTGCTTTGGCGCCTACGACTATACCAAGACCCGGCTCCACGACGCCGCCTACATCAGCGCGACGATGCCGGGGGTCGATCCCAACGTCGCGCTCGCCTGGGTGGCGGCAATGCCGCTTTACGCGCAGGTCGGGTGGGGTTTCGGCGTGTGGCTTGCGCTCGCTGGTTCAATCCTTCTGCTGGTGCGCAGCCGCTGGGCGGTGTGGGCCTACGGCATCTCGTTCGTGGGTGCCGTTCTGTCGCTCGGCTACCAGCTGGCTCTCGCACCGCCCTTGCCTGGCGCGGACGCGACGATCTACCGGGTCATGCCCTTGGTCATCATCGCAATTGCGCTCGCGCTGTACCTATACGCCCGGAGGATGGAGAAGCGCGGGCTGCTTCGCTAGGCGCAAGCCCGCCGCCGGTTCAGCCGCGCCGTCCGCCGAACCGGCTGCGTTGCTGCTTGCCAAAGCGGTCCTTGCGCGTGCCCGGCTTGCCTTCGGTCGATTTGCCGAGCGGGCGCGGAGCAACGCGGTCGCCGTGGGGGATTCCGAGGTCGTCTTCCTCGAGCCGCCTGATCTCGTCGCGAAGCCGCCCGGCCTCTTCGAATTCGAGATCGGCCGCGGCCTTTCGCATCCGCTCCTCAAGTTCGCCGAGATAGGCCTTGAGGTTGTGGCCGACCAGGTGCGGCCGTTCATCGTCGCCAGTGCCGACGACCACTCCGTCGCGGTTCGAGAGATGTGCCAGGACGTCGCTGATCTGGCGTTTGATCGTCGCAGGGGTGATCCCGTGTTCGACGTTGTAGGCCTCCTGCTTTTCGCGCCGGCGACCGGTCTCGGCGAGCGCTCGCTCGATCGATCCGGTGATCGTATCGGCGTAAAGAATGACGCGGCCATCAACGTTGCGCGCAGCCCGGCCAATGGTCTGGATCAGTGAGGTTTCTGAGCGCAGGAAGCCTTCCTTGTCGGCGTCGAGGATGGCGACAAGGCCGCATTCGGGGATGTCGAGCCCCTCGCGGAGCAGGTTAATCCCGACCAGCACATCATAAACGCCAAGGCACAGCTCGCGGATCAGCTCGATCCGTTCCAGGGTCTCGACATCGCTGTGCATGTAGCGGACCCGAAGCCCGGCCTCGTGGAGATATTCGGTGAGGTCCTCGGCCATGCGCTTGGTCAGCGTCGTGACCAGCGTCCGATAGCCCATTTTCGCGGTTTTTCGAGCTTCGTTGACGAGATCGTCGACCTGGTCCTCGACCGGCTTGATCTCCACCGGCGGATCGATCAGCCCGGTCGGGCGAATGACCTGTTCGGAGAAGACGCCGCCGGTCGCGTTCATTTCCCACGGTCCCGGGGTTGCCGAGAGGAAGGTCGTCTGGGGGCGCATCGCATCCCATTCGTTGAAGCGCAGCGGCCGGTTGTCGATGCAGCTTGGAAGGCGGAAGCCGAATTCGGCGAGCGTGATCTTGCGGCGATGATCACCACGCGCCATCGCCCCGATCTGGGGAACCGTCTGATGACTTTCGTCGACGAACAGAAGCGCGTTATCCGGCAGATATTCGAATAGCGTCGGTGGCGGCTCGCCAGGCAGGCGTCCGGTGAGGAAGCGCGAGTAGTTCTCAATCCCGGCGCAGCTTCCGGTGGCGGCGATCATCTCGAGATCAAAATTGGTCCGCTGCTCGAGCCGCTGTAGCTCAAGCAATTTGCCTTCCGCCTCGAGTTCCTTGAGCCGTTCGGTCAGTTCATGGCGGATCGCACCCATCGCCTGCTTGAGCGTCGGGCCCGGGGTTACGTAATGCGAATTGGCATAGACCTTGATGCTGTCCAGCGTCGCGATCGCCTTGCCGGTCAGCGGATCGAACTCGGTGATCTGCTCGATGTCGTCACCAAAGAAGCTGACTCGCCAGGCGGTGTCTTCATAATGCGACGGGAAGATTTCGAGATTGTCGCCGCGAACCCGGAAATTGCCCCGAGCAAAGGCCTGGTCGTTGCGCTTGTACTGCAGCGCGACGAGCTTGCGGATGATTTCGCGCTGGTCCTCGGTTCCGCCCTTCTTGAGGCTGAAAGTCATTGCCGAATAGGTTTCGACCGACCCGATTCCGTAGAGGCAGGAAACCGAAGCGACGATGATCACGTCGTCGCGTTCGAGCAGCGAGCGGGTCGCCGAATGGCGCATCCGGTCGATCGCCTCGTTCACGCTAGACTCCTTTTCGATGTAGGTGTCGGTCCGCGGAACATAGGCCTCGGGCTGGTAATAATCGTAGTAACTGACGAAATATTCGACCGCGTTTTCGGGAAAGAAGCTCTTGAACTCGCCATAGAGCTGGGCGGCCAGAATTTTGTTTGGGGCGATGACCAGCGCCGGGCGCTGAAGGCCCTCGATAATCTTGGCCATGGTGAAGGTCTTGCCCGATCCGGTGACTCCCAGCAGAACCTGGCTTTTCTCGCCGCCAAGAGTCCCCTCGCTCAGCTCGCGGATCGCTGTCGGTTGGTCGCCCGCCGGCGAATATTCCGACACTAGCTTAAAGGGTCTGCCACCCTCGTCCTTGTCGGGCCTCGCCGGGCGATGGGGGACATAGGTCTCCCCGGTGTCCGGCTCATCGAGCGAGGTTCGGATCTGGATCGCCATCGTTGCAGATATGGTGGCGCTCGCTCGGCGAAGCAATCGAAGGAGTAGTGGTTTGAACAAAGTCTTACTTGCCCGGGCGCTGGTGAACAACTGGTGGTGAAGGGCGTTGCCAAGGACATGAAAGTCACAGTCCTCCTCAACCGCGGCGGCGGAACGCTTGCCGCCAAACCCGACCTTGCCGACGAGGTCAGGCAGGCGCTTCGCAAGGCCGGGATCGATGCCGCGGTCAAGCTTATCGACGGCAGCGAGTGCGCCAAACGCTGCAAGGCGGCGGTCAAGCGCGGCGACCAGCTCGTCATCGTCGGCGGCGGCGACGGCACGATCAGCGCTGCCGCCGGGGCACTTGCCGGAACCGGCACTACACTTGGCATCGTGCCGCTCGGAACGCTCAACCACTTCGCCCGCGACCTCGGCCTGCCCGACGCGATCGAGGAGGCGGTCTCGCTGATCGCAAAGGGCACCACGAGGCGGGTCGACGTCGCCGAAATGAACGGCCGCGTGTTCATCAACAACAGCGCGATCGGCCTTTATCCGATGATGGTCATCGACCGCGACGTCCAGCGCAAGCGAGCTGGTCGAAGCAAGCGGCTGGCGATGATCCTGGCGGCGATCCGCACCCTGGCGCGCTTCAAGCACCGCCGCCTGACCCTGACGGTCAATGATCAAAAGGCCCAGGTTGACACGCCCTTGCTGTTCGTCGGCAACAATGACTACCGGATCGATCTCAAAGCGGCGGGCCAGCGCGAATCGATCGAAGACGGGCAGTTGAGCGTTCTGATCATGCGCTCGCGGAGCCGCGTCGGATTCGTCGCGGCAAGCGTCCGGGCGCTGTTCAACCGGTCGCGCGACGACGATATGGTGACGCTCGACGGGGTCGAGCGGCTGCGCGTTTCGAGCCGCCGCCCACACCTTGCGGTCTCGCTCGACGGGGAAGTGCTTCGCACCGCGCCTCCGCTGGATTATAAGATCCGCAAACAGGCGCTTCGGGTGATTGCGCCCAAGCGAGGCAAGGATGGCGCAAATGCCGGAGATCGTGACCAAGGCCGACAATAAGCGACCCGGACCGGACCCGGCGCGGCTGATCTTTGCTGCAGGGATCGCGATCATCTGCCTGAGCGCGGGCTCGGCGCTGCTCCCGGTCGTCGGAGGAATCAAGGGCTCGCTGGTGATCGGGGCGCTGCTTGCCGCGACCGGCCTGATCGAGGGCTTCGCCGGCCTGTTTCGGCGCGATACTCGGCCGTTCGCATTTGCATCGGGCTTCGTCACCTTCCTTGCCGGCCTGATCTTCATGCTCAAGCCGACCGACGATTTCTTTCCAAACGTCGTGCTGGTGATCGCCTGGCTGGTGGTGCGGAGCCTGATTCTCGCGGTTGCCAGCCGTCGGGCGGGTGGCTCGGTTCGAAGCTGGACAGTTTTTTCAGCCGCCATGGACTTCGCCTTGGCATTGCTTCTTGCGACCGGGCTTTCGATCGCGACGATCATCGTCGGCCTGTTCGGACCGACCGCTCCGCTGATCGCGAGTTTTGCCTGGGTTCTTGCGGCAAGCTTCGTCGTCAACGGTCTGATGCTTCTGGAGGTGGCGGGCTGCGAACGATCCCCCGCTTGATCCAGTGGCCGGAATAGGCTTTTGCAGTGACTGCAAAGGGTTCATACCAACGTTTCGCTAGGGGGAAGTCATCGTGATCAGGGGTTCGGCAACAAAAGAATTCGCCGCGTCGCAGCCGATCGCACAGTCGACCGCGTTGCTGATCCTCGTCATGGTGGTCGGGATCGCCGGCTTCATGTGGTATTCGGGCTATATGCGGAGCCGGGCCGCGCTTGTGGCGCTCGCCATGGTCATTGGACTGCTTGCCTATCTGTCCTTCTGGACCAGCCCCATTACCTCCCCCTGAGCGTTGCGCCGGATCGGCGAGGAGCTGTTGATGTTCCAGGATGTCCCCCAGGTTTCCGTTTCCGAAGTCGCCGACGTGGTTCGAGTCGCGGTCGCGCCGGTGTTCCTGCTGAGCGGGATCGGCGCCTTCCTCAACGTCTGCGCCTCCCGCCTGTCGCGGATCGTCGATCGGTCGCGAGTGATCGAGCCGCTCCTGCTTGCAAGCCGCGGGGCGGAGCACGACCGCTGGGTGGCCGAAATCAGGATCGTCGACCGGCGAATGCAGCTGGTCAACATCGCCACCGGAATGTCGGTGCTGTCGGCGCTACTCACTTGCCTGGTGGTCGTCCTGCTGTTCGCGGCGACCCTGCTGCATAGCCATTTCGGCGCGGAGATCGCGTTGCTGTTCATCGCCTCGATGGTCGCGATCGGCTTGGGTTTCGCGGTCTTTCTGGCCGAAACCCGGCTTGCCGAGCGTGCAGTTCGGGTTCGCACCGAACTGCTCCAGCACACGGTCGACCCGGACGACGAATAGCGGGGGCACTGGAACCGGCGCTCGGCCAGGCTACATTGGCGATATGGCAAGCCCGTTCACCATCGACCGGTCGGTCACCGGCCAGCCGTGGAAATGGCGCCGGTCGCCCGACCCTGACATCGGCATGGACGCGCTTGTCGACGAGCTTCTGCTGGCCAGGGGCGTTGATCGCGACGATCTTGCCCGCCATCGCGATCCGCGCATTCGTGATTTCCTTCCCGACCCGAGCAGTTTTGCGGACATGGACCACGGCGCACGCCGCCTCGCCGACGCGATCGAGGCGCATGAGACGATCGCGATCTTCGGCGATTATGACGTCGACGGGGCGACGAGTGCAGCGCTTCTCGTGCTTCTTTTCCGCCAGCTCGGGGTCGAGGCAATGGTCTACATCCCCGACCGGTTGATGGAAGGCTATGGCCCGTCGGGCAAGGCGCTGGTCGAGCTCAAGGCCAAAGGCGCAAGCGTCGCGGTGTGCGTCGATTGCGGCGCCCAGGCCTTCGAAGCTCTGGAGGAGGCGAACGCGGCCGCGCTCGACGTCATCGTGGTCGATCATCACCAGTGCGCCAGCGCGCTTCCCGTGGCGCACGCCATGATCAATCCCAACCGCCTCGACGAAAGCGAGGAAGGCGCGCTGCATGGTCATCTCGCGGCAGTCGGAATGGCCTTCCTGCTCGGCGTGGCAGTGATCCGCGAGCTTCGCGGCCGCAACTTTTTCGCCGGGCGCGAGGAGCCCCGGATCCTCGACCTGCTCGACCTTGTGGCGCTTGGCACGGTGGCCGACGTCGCCCGCCTAAAAGGGCTCAATCGAGCCTTCGTCACCCAGGGGCTGAAGGTGATGGCTGCTCGCCAGAACCTCGGGCTGTCGGCGCTGGCCGAGGCGGCGCGGCTGGTCAGGCCGCCGAGCTGCCGCGACCTCGGCTTTGCTCTTGGACCCCGGATCAATGCCGGGGGCCGGGTCGGCAAGTCCGACCTTGGAGTGCGTTTGCTGACCGCCACCGACCCCGACGAAGCGAGGGCCATCGCCGTCGAGCTCGACCGCCTCAACGAGGAACGACGGGCGATCGAGATGCTGGTGACCCAGCAGGCCGAGGCGCAGGCCGCCGCGGAGCCCGACGCACCGGTGATCATCGTCATGGCCGGCGGCTGGCACCAGGGCGTGATCGGGATCGTCGCCGGACGGATCAAGGAACGCTTCAGGCGGCCGGCAATCGTCATCGCCGAGACCGAGAATGGCACCGGCAAGGGATCGGGTCGTTCGATAGCGGGAGTTGATCTGGGCGCCGCGATCCTGGCGGCGAAGGATTGCGGCCTTCTGACGGCAGGCGGCGGGCACGCAATGGCCGCCGGGCTGATCCTTCCGCCGGGCGGGCTCGAGCCGTTTCGCGCTTTCATCGAAGAGCGCCTTGCAGCCGACGTCAAGCAATCGCGGGCGGACCGTGGGCTTCTGCTCGACGCCCTTCTTTCGCCTGGCGGAGTGGCCGGGGGCCTGGTCGATGCGATGGAGATGGCCGGCCCTTATGGCGCCGGATGGCCAAGCCCGCGAGTCGCAGCCGGGCCCGCGCGGCTGATCAAGGTCGGGATCGTCGGCGACGGCCATGTGCGAGGAATTGCCGCGGGGGACGATGGCAAAAGCTTCAAGTGGATCGCCTTTAGAAGCGCCGAGACCGATCTTGGCCGGGCGCTGCTCAGCTCTCCCGCAGACCAGCGCTGGTGGCTGGCCGGATCGATCCGCCGCGACGAGTGGACAGGCGGCAATGCTGCAGAGATGCACGTCGAGGATGCAGCGCCGGCCTGACCCGCCCACCCAATGCTTGGCCCCCATTGCCTGACCCGCTTTGCTTGACCGCTTGGCGCCCCTCGCCTAACCGCCGACCCGCCTTGCCAGAGGCCCCATCGTCTAGCGGTCTAGGACGTCGCCCTTTCACGGCGAAAACACGGGTTCGATTCCCGTTGGGGTCACCAGCCCGGCCTGCTCGCGGGGCGCGGTATTTGTCGGGCGGCCGGGTCAGCGGCGGTCCGGCCCTTAAGGACGCGACATGGATATTACCCAGATCATCCTCGACCAGCATCACGAGCAGCGTCAGCTGTTCGCCTTCATCCGCGAAGTCGATCCCGCCGACCATGAGTCGCTGTCCGCGCTGTGGGACCGGCTAAGCGGGTTGCTCGATGCTCATGCCGAGGGCGAGGAGCGGTTTTTCTATCCACGGCTTCTCAAAAAGGGCCGGGGCGCGGCCGACGCCGACAGCGCCGCCGACGAGACTCGCGACGCGATCAAGGATCACAACGACATCCGCGACACCGCGAGCGCGGTCGGCAAGCAGAAGATCGGAAGCGATAAATGGTTCGCCGCGGTGGTCGAGGCCGATATCGCCAATAGCAAGCACATGGCCGAAGAAGAACGGCAGGGACTATCGGACTTTCGGAGCAACGCCACGATCGACGAACGCCATAGCCTGGGCGTCAAGTTTCTTGCGTTCGTGTCCGGCCACCTGCTCGGCGTTCCACCGGTCGACAAGGATCCGGACACCTATGTGAAAGACCATCAGGGCTGACGACCGGTGCCGGCTACCCCAGCCGTTCGGCGTGCCAGCGCACATGGTCGGCCATGAAGGTCGAGATGAAATAATAGCTGTGGTCGTAACCCGGCTGTCGACGCAGAGTCAGCGGGATGCCTGATTGAGCGCATACCGCCTCGAGCAGGTCGGGGCGAAGTTCGCTGTCGAGGAACGGGTCGGCGTCGCCGACATCGACGAGCAGTGCGGGCAGCCTCGCGCCGTCTTCGATCAGAGCCACCGCATCGTGCTTGCGCCAGTCGGCCGGGTCATCGCCAAGATAGCCTGCAAGCGCCTTTTGGCCCCACGGAACCTGCGATGGCGCAGCGATCGGAGCAAAGGCCGAAACGCTTCGAAAGCCGCCGGGATTGCGAAGCGCGACAGTCAGCGCGCCATGTCCGCCCATCGAATGGCCGGTGATTCCCTGGCGATCGGCGTCGACCGGGAAGTGATCCGCAACAAGCGGCGGGAGCTCCTGGGTGACATAGGTCCACATGGCAAAATTGGCGGCCCAGGGAGCCCGCCTCGCATCGACGTAGAAGCCCGCGCCCTGGCCGAAATCATAGCCATCATCGTCAGGCACGCCTTCGCCGCGCGGGCTGGTGTCGGGGGCGACGAAAATCAGGCCATGTTTGGCACAGGTAGCGCGATATTCGCCCTTGTCGGTGACATTGGCGTGGGTGCAGGTCAGGCCAGACAAATACCACAGGACCGGCATCGGGCGGTCACCGCCCGCCCCGCCACCGGGAACGAAGACCGAGAAAGTCATGTCCGTGCCGGTGGCGGTGCTCGAGTGGCGATAGACCCCCTGAATGCCGCCGTAGCTCTTGGCTTCGCTGAGCGTTTCCAGCCTCACCGGTCGGACGGCATCCGGTGAAGCGCGCACAATTTATTGCCGTCGGGGTCGCGTAGATAAGCGAGATAGAGGGTCATCGTCTCGCCCTTGCGCACCCCGGGCGGGTCTTCGATCGCGGTGCCGCCATTGGCGATTCCGGCCTGGTGCCAACTATCGGCCTGCTCGGGGGTCATGGCGAAGCCGATCGTCTGGCCATTTCCCTGGGTCGCGGGCTGGCCGTC
>JBDSSR010000204.1:0-6078 GCA_039928675.1 Sphingomicrobium sp.
AGAGCATTCCGGCATAAGCGTAGGCGGCCCGTCCGATGGTCCGCGCCACCGGGCCGGTGAGGAACTTCGATAGCGGGCGCGCGACATAGACCGTCGGGAAATCGGTTGCGTAGGCGGCGACGAGCGCGGCCTCCGGGTGGCGCCGGCGATGCGCGATTGCGGCCCACGGCAGATTATAGGCGTCCTGGCATTCGATCAGGTCGGGCCGATATTGTCCCAAGACCCGCTTGACCGCCCCGTTTCTCAACAGGAGCCGGTAATTGGGGCTACCGGGCACATGCGGCGACGCGATGGTGACCGTAGTTGCGCGTTCCTCCTCGATCACCTCGTCCGTAGCGCCCGGGATGATCAGCAAGTGGTGGTGAGCGGTCGATTCAAGAATATGCCGGCGCTTGTGGAGCAAATAGGTGCGCACGCCGCCGCCCACTTCTGACCAGCTTTGCGTGATGTCGCAAAACAGGCTCGCGCCGCGCATGCCCAAAGCCCGTCCAGCCTGTCGGGATTTTTTACGCAACGGCTTAGAGACCTTTCCTGCAATAACGGAAAACTGTTGGAAAACTGTCACTTTTACGAACTGGCACGCTCGTTGCTACTATAACAGCGTCCACTTGGTTCCACGCCAACGATGGGGCGGTGTAGCGGTTCTCTGGTCCCGCCGCGCCGCCCCTTTCGATTCAGACCCTTTCGAATCAGGCCCTTTCGCTTCAGGCCCGATATCGCTGCAGGCCGCTAGACCGGTTCCCGGCCGGCGTTGACGACCTGTTGAAGCTCGCCGCTTTCGTACATTTCCATCATGATGTCGGACCCGCCGACGAATTCACCGCGGACATAAAGCTGGGGGATGGTCGGCCAGTCGCTGAACGCCTTGATACCCTGCCGAACCTCGGGGTCCTGAAGCACATCGACGGTCTGATACTCGGCGCCGAGATGGTTGAGGATCGCCACCGCCCGGCTCGAAAAGCCGCACTGCGGGAACAGCGGCGTGCCCTTCATGAACAGGACGATATCGTCAGCCTTGACGATGTCGGCGATTCGCTCCGAGGATTGCGAGATTGGTGCGTCAGTCACTGTTGGTCTCCGTGGTCGGCACTGCGGTTTCGAGTTGCAGCGCGTGAAGCTCCCCCCCAACGCGTCCCCCAAGCGCTGCATAGACTGCCTGATGCTGGCGGATTCGGGTCATCCCGGCAAAGCTTTGAGCAACGACTCGCGCGGCATAATGATCGCCGTCACCAGCCAGGTCGCGGACGGTCACGTGAGCGTCGGGGATCGCCGCGACGATCAGGCTTTCGATCTGGTCGGCAGCCATCGGCATCAGGCGTTCGATGCCTCGATGATCTGGCGGCGCGCTTCGATCTCCTTGTTGCGAAGCGCTTCGCGGACCTGTTCCTCGTCGCTTTCGACGCCGGCCGAAGTCAGGTCGCCAAGAACCTTGCGAACAACGTCATGGTCGCCGGCTTCCTCGAAGTCGGAACGCACCACATCGCGCGCGTAGGAATCGGCTTCGGCCTCTGTCAGACCCATCTGGCGCCCGGCCCACTCGCCAAGCAGCCGGTTGCGGCGCGCGATGATTCGAAACTGCATCTCCTCGTCGCGGGCATATTTGGCCTCGAAGGCGCGTTCGCGGTCGTTAAACTGGCTCATGCAACTCCCTTGGCAATCCTCTTGATACCTTGGGGTGGCAGATAGGAGTAGCAAGGGCCGGGCGCAACGCGTGTGCAATCAGTCGCGGACCTCGCCCCGGCTTTTGGCCCTGAACCACCCCACGATCCCAAGCATGATGGTCACTGCGCCGGTATCGGCGACCCAGTCGAGCAGTTCGCTGTCGCGGTGAAGCACCGGGATCGCCTGCGCGAATTCGATCAGCGCTCCGAATGCGCAAAGCGCAATCAACAGCTTCCACGGCTTTAACCTAGGATAGGCGATCGACCCCAGGATCGCGAGCGTCGCGAAGCCCGTTATGTGCTGGATCTTGTCGCCCGGCTCATGCGCGAAATGCGGCGGGTGGGGCATAAGCGCCATGACCAGGGCCAGCACAGCCGCGGCCCAGAACAGCCCCCGCGCGACCGCCAGATTTCGCAGCATACGAACCATCGGCCTTAGCTGGAATAGTCGGCGGTGGTCCTGGAGCGAACCTCCTCGGCTGTCACGCCGGGGGCAAGTTCGACCAGCTTGAACGGGCTGGAATGGTCGGGCCGCTGAAACACCGCCAGATCGGTGATGATCATGTCGACCACGTCCTTCCCGGTGAGCGGTAGCGTGCATTGCGGAATGAACTTGGCCTCGCCGCTTTTGGACACATGCTCCATGACGACGATGATCTTCTTGACCCCGGCGACCAGGTCCATCGCCCCGCCCATGCCCTTGATCATCTTGCCCGGCACCATCCAGTTGGCAAGGTCGCCCTGTTCGCTGACTTCCATTCCGCCAAGCACGGCCAGGTCGATGTGTCCGCCGCGGATCATCGCGAAGCTGGCCGCGCTATCGAAATAGCTCGATTGGGGGAGCTGGCTGATGGTCTGCTTGCCGGCGTTGATGAGGTCGGGGTCCTCCTCGCCCGCAAGCGGAAAGGGGCCAATGCCGAGCATCCCGTTCTCGCTTTGCAGAGTGACTTCAATGCCAGCCGGTACATGGTTTGCAACCAGCGTTGGAATGCCGATGCCAAGGTTGACGTAATAACCGTCCTCAAGCTCGCTTGCAGCGCGCGCGGCCATATCATCGCGAGACCATGCCATCAGGTGGCTCCTTGATTGCTAAGGTGCGGCCATTGCAATGCCGTTCCGGCGGCATAGGCAATTCCCATGATCAATACGATCGCCGACGAAACCACCACAAATGCTGGCGACAGATCTGGCCGGCGAAGCAGCTTGGGCGCAAACAATGCCATGCCCCGCGCCAGATAGACCGCGCTCGCAAGGATCAGCACGAAGCGCGTCAGTGGGATTGGTCGAATAATTCCGGCACCTGCAAATGCCGCAATCGCGATGACCATCAGGGCCGCCGCTATTCCCACGGTCAGGATGATCGGCGACTTGTCGCCTGTCTCCACCCGGCGAGCGATCCTTTCGCCAGCGCCAATCCACCGAAACCAGTTCGGCCCACCGATGATTGCCGCCAAATGGACGAGCGATGCGACAAGGCTCATCGCCCCTCCGACGGCCAGCAGCAAACGTCCGATCGTCACTCAGCGGGCTCCCTGGACCAGGCCATCAGCTACCTCTTGCTGATCATGTCTTGGGGCAGCGGAAACTGAACCGGCGTGCCCTCTTCCTGCCACAGGATCGATGCGACCAGCCACTTGCCGTCGACCTTGACCAGTTGAAAGCTGTTGATCCCGCGCTCGTGGAAGCTGCCGCTTGCGGTTCGCCCGTCATAGGACGACCATACGGTTGCAAGATTGCCATAGACCTCGGTCCGGCGGCCAAGCTCGCGCTCGGTGAACCCTTCCTTTTCGAGGATCGGGCCGCTCGCCTTGATATAGGCTTCAAGGTCGCCTCCGCGCACTCCGCGGTTGGGCGTGATCACCCGAAGCAGTGCACCGGGCGCGAACATCGATCGCATCTTCTCGAAATCGCGTTTCTGGCCCGGCGGTCCGGAAATGACCGAATAAACGCCGGTAATGGCCTGGTCGATTCCGGCCGTGTCGTTCGCCAGATTCGAACCCGCAACTGTCGCCGCCATCATCAATGCCGCAATCATACGGCCTCCCTTTCGCGAACGGTTCGAAACTCGATTTTCTTGTCATAGGGCGCGCCGAGCACCAGCCGGTTCACATAGATCGACGGCAAATGGATGCAGTCGGGATCGAGCGCGCCGACGGCAACGATCTCCTCGACTTCGGCGATGCACAGTCGGCCGCAGGTCGCCGCCGGAAGGTTGAAGTTGCGCGCGGTCTTGCGAAACATGAGGTTGCCACTCTGGTCCGCCTTCCAGCCCTTGATGATCGACAGATCGGCGACGATTCCGCGCTCGAGAATATAGTCGGCACCGTCGAAATTCTTGACTTCCTTGCCTTGCGCGATCTGCGTTCCAACCCCGGTCTTGGTATAAAATCCGGGAATACCCGCGCCGCCGGCCCGCATCCGTTCGGCAAGCGTTCCCTGCGGGCAGAATTCGACTTCCAGCTCGCCAGCCAGATACTGGCGCTCGAACTCCTTGTTCTCGCCGACATAGGACGAAATCATCTTTTTGACCTGCCGCGTGCGGAGCAGCTTGCCGAGCCCTTCATTGTCGATCCCGGCATTATTGGACGCGATGGTCAGATCCTTGACCCCGCTTGCGACAATGGCGTCGATCAGCCGCTCGGGAATCCCGCACAGCCCAAATCCGCCCGCTGCAATGCTCATTCCGTCATGAAGCAGGCCGTCGAGCGCGGAAGCCGCATCGCGGTAGACTTTTTCGACCATTTCGCGTCACTCTCCCGGGATGGTGCCCTAAAGCCAGCGCGAGGACGCGGTCAACCGTGCGATGCCGCGGCAGTGGTCCGATGCCCGAACACCCATTGCGACATCGTCCGACCTGGCGCCAATGCGACGAAACCAGCGATCAGCAGCGCCCCGACGTAAAGCCCAAGGACAGTGCTGCGATGCGCCCGAAAATCACGCCGTCGCGCGCTCAAATAGGCTCGCGGGACAGAGATAAAGGTGATCAGGCTGAAAATATGAATCCAGCTCAATTGACCCGGATTGATGTTGCGCACGAACAGCGTCGCAACCGCCGTCGAAAACATCAGTGTCAGCCAGATCTTGCCCAGCAGGCGATGGCGCGGACCACCCTTTTTGACGAACAGGATATAGGCGCCAAGCGGGATCGCCGGAATGACCGTGACGAGATGGAGCGTCAGCGCGGTCTGATGAACCCAGGGCGTCGGCGGCGCCAATCCAGCCATCCAGCGGAAAAAGCCAAAGGTTACGACCGCGAACAACAGACTTGCCAGGGCAGTAACAAGCACTCTGACCCATTTGCGATTGTCGAGTGGGACGCTCGCTACCGCGGGAAGTGCAACGCCGTCCGCCACAACCTGTTCTCCAAATCGGACTTGACCTGACCGGCCAAGATCGTGTCGCCGTTTCAGCCCTTCAGCTTCGCCAGCACGCCCTGCAGCTGCATCGCGTTGGACATATCGCCTTCGACCTTCAATTTGCCCATCATGAACGCGGTCATTCCGTCGAGCTCCCCGCTGGCAAGTTGCTGCCAATCGTCCCAGGCGATGCGAATCGTGGTGTCGGCCGGACCGTCGTCTTCGCTGACCGATCCCGCCTCACCGTCGAGCATGACAAGGCCGTGATCGCCGCCGAAGTCGATCTTGACGCGCTTGCCCGGGACCCACGCCTGGCCCTGCTGCATCCGCTCGACGAGTTCGCTTTTAGTCATTGCTTGCTCCTTTGCTCGACCGCCTAGCGACCCGTTGCGGCGCCATCAACCCGACCCTATCTCCTGCGACATGGGATATGAAACCGACCTCAAGCTCTTCATCGACGGCGTGTGGAAATCGGGCGAAGGCCGCGATGGACACGATGTCGTCAACCCGGCCGACGCCAAACCGATCGCTCAAGTGCCGTTCGCTAGCCCGGCCGATCTTGAAGAAGCGCTTGCCGCTTCCGCCAGGGCCTGGCCAGAATGGCGCGCCACCGACGTCGAAAAGCGGGGCGCGATCCTCCACAAGGCCGCGGCGCTTCTGCGCGAGCGCGCCGACCTTATCGCCCGGACGATGACCCAGGAACAGGGCAAGCCGCTCGGCGAAGCCAGGCTCGAAGTGCTCGCCTCGGCGCAATTGTTCGATTGGTACGCCGAGGACGCCAAGCGCGACTATGGCCGCACCCTCGTCCGACCCGCAGGCCAGTTGAGCCGCGTGATCCGCCAGCCGGTCGGCCCGGTCGCGACCTTCACGCCGTGGAACTTCCCCATCTATCTGCTCGCCAAAAAGGTCAGCGCCGCGCTCGCCACCGGCTGCGCAGTCATCTCCCGGCCGCCGCACGAAACCCCGGGTGTCGCGACCGAGCTGTTCCGCGCGCTTGCCGACGCCGGGATTCCGAAGGGCGTCGCGCAGTTGGTCCACGGCGACGCCGACGTCATCAGCAA
>JBDSSR010000205.1:0-9525 GCA_039928675.1 Sphingomicrobium sp.
CGCTCGACCACCATCTGCGTGGCAATTCCGGCATGGTCGGTCCCGACCACCCACAAGGCATCCTTGCCGCGCATCCGTTCGCGCCGGGTCAGAACGTCCTGAAGGGTGATGTCGAGCGCGTGGCCGATGTGGAGGCTGCCGGTGACGTTGGGCGGCGGCATGACGATCGTCCACGGACTCTGGTCCGGGCGGTCGGGGCGAAAGAGCCCCTCGCCTTCCCAATGGGCGTACCAGCGCTGCTCGATCGCGACCGGGTCGAAGGTCTTGGGAAGTTCGCTCATCCTTGCCGCGACTAACCGCGCGGCCAGTAGAGGACAAGCCACGCTTGCCCCGCCCGGCGCGAGCGGCAATCATCGTGGAAAGAACGTTCACGGAGGGTCGTCGATGCGCCGACTTGCGCTGTTAATAGCGGCATTGCTGCTGTCGCCGGCAGCGGCGGCGCAGCCGGTGCCCGGCTTCCTTTCCACCCGCGGGACGCAGATCGTCGACGGCACGGGCAAGCGGGTCATCCTGCGCGGAATGGGACTTGGCGGGTGGATGCTCCAGGAAGGCTATATGCTCAAGCTGGGCGAGCTCGGACAGCAGCACGTTATTCACCAGCGGCTTGCGCAGCTTGCGGGGCAAGCGGCGGTCGACGAGTTTCAGAAGGCCTGGCTCGACCACCAGATGACCAAGCGGGACATGGACGCGCTTGGTCGATGGGGCTTCAATTCGGTCCGCCTGCCGATGCATTACGCCTTGTTCCTCGATCCCGATGCGCCAGCTGGAACCGATCGCTGGAACGAAGACGGGTTCGCGCGGGTCGATGCGCTTCTGAGCTGGGCTGCCACCAACCACATGTGGGTCATTCTCGACCTTCACGCGGCGCCGGGCGGCCAGGGAACCGACCTTGCCATCGCCGACCGCGATCCCGCCAAGCCGTCGCTGTGGGACAGCGCGGAAAACCAGCGGCGGACGGTCGCGCTGTGGGGCGAGATCGCGCGAAGATACGCCGATAATCCATGGGTTGGCGGATACGACCTCCTCAACGAGCCCAATTGGGATTTCGACGGGCCACAGAGCGGGCAGACCGGTGGGCCGAACAGCGGGCACGGCTGCAACGACAAACGCAATGCACCGATTGCCGCGCTCTATCGCCGGATCACCACCGCCATCCGCAAGCACGACCGCAACCATCTGATCGTGATCGAGGGCAATTGCTGGGGCAATAATTACGCCGGGATCACGCCCGACTGGGATTCGAACCTGGTGCTGAGCTTCCACAAATATTGGAACGCCAACACCGACACGTCGATTACTTCGGCACTCGCGCTTCGGCGGACAACCGGCCGTCCGATCTGGCTTGGGGAAAGCGGCGAGAACAGCAACGGCTGGTATCGTGACGCGATCGCGTTGGTCGAGCGCCACGACATCGGCTGGTCGTGGTGGCCGCTCAAGAAAATCGGGGTCAACAATCCACTCGAAGTCGAGCTCAATCCTGGCTGGAGGCGGGTGGTTGCCTGGCTGACCGGCAAGGGTCCGCGGCCCGAGCCCGCGGACGCGCGCGCGGCGATGCTGAAGCTTGCCAGCCACGACGTCGATTTCGCCAACCTCACCGTCCACCGCGACGTGATCGACGCGATGATGCGCCAGCCACACTCCGGCGCGGCCCTGCCATTCCGGCCGCATCGGGTTGGCGCTTTGGCGACCGAAATCGCTGCGGTCGATTATGATCTCGGCCCGCCCGGCGTGGCGTACCGCGATACGGTGGAGGCCGATTATCATGTCGATATCGGTGGCAAGCCCGACGTTTGGAACACCGGCCGCACCTATCGCAACGACGGGGTGGATATCGCCCGTGACCCCGACGGGACGCCCTACGTCACTCAGTTCGAGGCTGGCGAGTGGATGCAATATACGCTCGACTCGGCGGTCGCGGGGCCACGCAAGGCGGCGTTGGTGCTTGGCGCTGGCCCGAGCGCGATGCTGACGGTCAAGCTAGGCTCCCGCGCCGCGATCCAGGTTCCCGTCGCGGCCTGCGCATCGCAATGCCTCGTCGTGGTCCCGGCGCAGCGCTTTACCGTGGGCACCAACCGGCTGAGGATCGGGGTTTCAAGCGGAAGCGTTGCGCTGCGCACGATCCGCTTCCCCTAGCGCCACCTAGTGCCCCGCGGCTGGCGCCATCCAGCGGTTCATCCAGCCGAACACCTCGTCGTACCACTGGATCGAATTGTTGGGCTTCAACACCCAATGATTCTCGTCGGGAAAAATCAGCAGCCGCGAGGGAATTTCGCGGCGCTGGAGCGCCGAGAAGGCGGCAATCCCTTGCGTATAGGGAATGCGAAAGTCCTTTTCGCTTGTGATCACCAGTTGCGGGGTCGACCAATTGGTAACGAAATTCACCGGGTTCCACCGCTCATATTCCGCCGGAGCGTCATAATAAGGGTGGCCGCCATGTTCCCATTCGTCGAACCACAGCTCCTCGGTTTCATAGGCCATTGCGCGGGCGTCGAACACGCCGTCATGCTGGACGATGCAGCGGAAGCGGTCGGGCCAGTTCCCCTCGATCCAGTTCATCATGTAGCCGCCGTAGGAACCGCCCAGAGCGCAGGCATTGTCAGCCTGGAGCTGGGGATCGTGGGCGGTGGCGTAGGCCAGGCCAAGCTTCAGATCCTCCAGCGGCCAGCCGCCCCAGTTACTGCGAATCGCATCGGTGAAGGCCTGGCCATATCCGGTCGATCCGTGGAAATCGACGCTGACCGCGGCATAGCCCGGGGCCGCGAACAGGCGCGGGTTCCAACGGCTGGACCAGCTGTTCGAAAAGCTGCCCTGCGGCCCGCCGTGGACGAGGAAGGCTATCGGAAGCGGCTTGTTCATCACCGGCTTCAGGGTCCAGCCCCACACGATGTCGCCGTTCGCTCCCTGAAAGTTGAACTTGTGGAAGGTCGCCGGGTCTAGCTGGGCGAGCAGCCCGGCGTTGACGTCGGTCAGCTTGGCAACGCTCCCCGGACCCGCGATCCGGTAGAGATCGTCGGGTGCCATGATGCTGTTCATCGTCGCGATGACCGAGCCATCGGCGAGTGGCCGGACGATCGCGAAATGACCATCGCCCGTGAGCCGGGTGACGGCGCCGGTTGCAACGTCGATCCGGAACACCGGCTCCTCGAGCGTGTCCGCGGCGGTTACCAGCAGGCTCTTGCCGTCGGGCGCCCAGTTGATCGCGTCGATCGAGCGATCGAAACTCGGGGTAAGCTGGCGTACCTGCCCGGTGGCAAGATCGCGAAGCCGGACCACCATGCGATCGGATTCGTACCCCGGACGAGCCATTGCCGCATAGGCCAGTGTCCGCCCGTCGGGCGAGGCCGACGGAAAATTGTCGGTCGCGTCGTTGGCGTCGGTCAGATTGACCGGCGCCGTGCCGCCGTCGGCGGGCGACTGGAAAATGTCGAGGTTGGTCGAAAGCTCCTCGGTCCGGCCGGCCTCGCGAAGCGCGAAATAGACCGTGCGCCCGTCAGGCGAGAAGGCGATCTCCTCGCCGCCGCCAAAGGGCTTGGACGGCGTATCGCCGACCAGCGCGCCGGTCAGCCGAGTTCCGCCGCCGCTGAGCTTTCCATTGACCAGCGGAAAGGCAAACAGCCGCGACTTGACCCCGGGTTCGGCCCAGCTGTCCCAGTGACGAACGAACAGCTGGTCATAAGTCCGGCCCGATCCCGCTGGCCTGGCGGGCGCTGCAGTCGCGGCGCAGGCAAGGTCGGGGCAGTCGCGGGTGTCCGCCCAGACAACGACCCGGTCCCCCGAAGGCGCAAGCTTGAACCCGCTGATATCGGCGGCAAATTTGCTAACCTGGACAGGCGCGCGTCCGATCTGCATCCGGAAAAGCTGATCGCGATCCCCGGCGCCCATCAGGAACCACAGCGAGCCGTCGCTTGCGAACAGCGCGTCATGGCCTTTTTCCGCGCCTTTGATCGGTTTCGGGACCGCGCCTCGGACTAAGAGATCGAGGAGCTCGAGACTGTTGCTGCGCTTGTTCTTTGCAAAATCGGTGTCCGACAAAGTGAACGCCGCCCAATGCCCGTCGGGCGACACCGCCGGAGCGCCAAGGCGGTGCATCGCCGCGAGATCCCTGGCGGTCATTGGCCGGGCAGCAACGGGCGAAGCCGCAAGTGCGATGGTCGCAATGGCGAGGGAGAGGGCAAGGGGAGCGGAGCGGGCGAATTTTGGCTGGATCATGACGCTCAGCCTAGCAACATCGCATCCGTTGGAAAAGCTACAGCGGGCGCCCGGTAATCCGCGAAATCTCACGCTTGACGTGCTCATCGACCATCGCAGGCAAATGCTCGTCAAGCCACTGCTTGAGAATTGGGCGAAGCAGTTCGCGGACCATGTCCTCGAGCGGATTGGTGGCTGGGGCAGCAGGGATTGCGGACGCAACGGTCTGCAACTGTTCGAGTGCATTGCGGCTGTGCCCGGCGACCTCCTCGTCGATCAGCGGAGGACCAAGGTCGGCCGGCGGAGCCAGACGATCGCTCAGTTCAAGAACGTCCTCATCGCCAAACTCGCGCTTGCCTTCGGTTTGCGGGTCGCGTGCTTCGGGCAGCGGGCTCTGATTGGTCGGAGCGGGAGCGGTTGCGCTCGACCGCATGCCTTTCTCCTCCGCGATCACTTTCTTGATCGACGCCAGTATGTCTTCCATCGACGGTTCGCGGCCTGCGGACTGCATGGACGGATGCTATCGCTTATTGCGGCGGCGGAGTCACGACCGGTGATGCGGCGCGCGGCACCGCGCTCATCGGCGCGACCTCCGAGGGACCGACGATGGGCGCCGCCGGAAGCTCCTCCGGATCGACCGTCCGGCTCGCTGCGAGCGGATGACGCGGATCGGTCGCCCAGTCGTTCCAGCTGCTGGCGACGCGCCGATAATTGGCGAGCGGATCGTAGAGTGGCCCGCCGTCGAGGCCGAGATCCTGAGCTTCTGCCTGGCCCATCGCGTTGAGCAGCTGGAAGCCGGCGACGTAGGCATCGCGCTTGGCGGTGACCAGTGCGACTTGTGACTGGAGCAGCTCCTGCTCGGCATTGAGAACGTCGAGGACGGTGCGCGTGCCGACGCCCTGTTCGGCCCTGGCCCCTTCCAGAGCAAGCTCATTGGCCTGAACGGCAACGGTCTGCGACGAAATCGCCTTCTGCGCCGAATCGTAATAGGCGAAGGCGGCCCGGGTCGCCTGGACAACCGCTCGCTCGGTCCCGACGACCTGCTCGCCGAGTTGACCCTGAAGGGCCTGGGCCTGGCGAATCCGCGCGGAGGTTAGGCCGCCCTGGAAGATCGGAATGGAGCCTGAAACGCCGATCGAGGTTGCGGTTCCGGCGCGGTCGAGACCGTTGGTGCCGCCGGTGATCTGGTTCACATAATCGCCCGAAGCGACGCCCGACAGGGTCGGCAGTCGGCCGGCCCGGGCAACCCCGACGTCATAGCCGGCGGCGCGCGACTGGCGGACGATTGCAACCAGATCGGGGTTGTCGGTCAGCGCGATTCGCACCGCTTCGTCCGGAGTTGCGGGAAGCGGTGGAAGCGGCGGCGGTGGCGCAAGCGTTCCAGGATTGTGGCCGACCACTTGCCGATAGGTTGCTTCGCTGGAGATTTCATTGCCCTGGGACAGCGCAAGCTGTGCCCGGCCAAGCTGGAGTCGCGCTTCGGACTGGGCAACGTCGGTGCGGGTCAGATCGCCGATCTTGAACCGGTCCTGGGTCGCCTCGAGATTGGTGTCGAGCACCTTGACGTTGTTGGCATTGAGCTCGACGATCGAGCGGTCGCGAATGACGTCCATGTAAACCGCAACGGCCTGGGTGAACACGTCGCCCTCGACCGCGCGAAGAGTCGCCCGCCCGGCTTCCACCCGCGTTTGCGCCGCGTGGACCGAATTCGAAACCCGCCCGCCGGTGAACAGCGGCAGGCTGAGGTCAACGCCGCCACTGAGCGAGATATTATGATCACCGCCCTGCGTCTGGGCGATCACTCCGCTGCGCGTCAAATTGCGGTTGAGACCGACGGTGGCGGCGATCTGCGGGCGCCCCGCCGCCCGGGCAATCGCGACGTTCGCGTCGGTGGCCTTGAGCGCCTCGCGCTGCGCGGTCAGCGTCGGGTTCGCGCGATAGGCCGAGACCAGCGCATCGCGAAGCGTGTCCGCGGCGGCCGTTCCGGCCATCAGGGACGCCAGAAGCGCCCCGGTGAGAAGCTTGCGATGCACGAGCCCGCCCTTCCTTAGAATGTGAATGATTGCGGGCGATCGAACCCCGGGAGGACCGGAGCGCCAAAATCGCCGATGGAATAATAGCCGAACGCTTCGCCGGCCTTGCGGCCGATGATGAGCCGCGGGACGGTCCCGCTGATCAGCGCGGTACCGAGCCGGCCGCCATCGGCAAGCTGGCGGATGATTGCGTCGGGCAAATGGCTGACCGCGCCATCGATCAGGATCAAATCGTAGGGCGCGCCGCCCGACCATCCGCTTGCAAGCGCGCCTTTGACGGTCTTTACGCCCTGCGCACTGGCGATCGCGGCGAGATCGGTCGAGCAGTCGAGCGCGGTGACGTCCAGGTCCATCGCGGCAAGGACCGCGGCCGAATAGCCCGAGCCGGAGCCGACGACGAGCACGCGCTCGCCAGCGACCGGTGCAAGCTGGGTCAGAAGCTGGCCAAGCATTGCCGGGGCGGCGAGGTAACGGCCGTCGCCAAGCCCGAGCGCCCGGTCGATATAGGCCAGCGCGCGGGCTTCGTCGGGCACGAACCGTTCGCGCTCGACCGTGCCCATGGCGCGAACGACCGCGGGATCGGTCACGCCTTGCGGTCGCAGCTGGCTGTCGACCATTGCCGATCGTGCAGCCTTGAAGTCGGGGATTGGAGAGAAAACTGTCATTGCTGTTATATGCCGATAATACACTTGGAGTTCAAGTTTGCTCTTACCGGCAGTAGCGATGCGAGCCAACCGCCGTTTATCGAACAGATCAGCCGCTGGGCATCGAACAGATGGGCGATAGGTTGCCGACTGCAAGGTTTGGTGATCGCAGTGAGGACGCTGCTGTGGTTGCCGGCAGGGTCGCGGTGACGGCGCGTGGGGTTGACTGGCAAGTCATGGTCGCGGCAAGGCCACCGCTTCGCTCGAGGCCCGATGGCGGAGTGGTTACGTAGAGGACTGCAAATCCTCGCACGCCGGTTCGATTCCGGCTCGGGCCTCCAGCCGCGTCAGCAACCCGCGCGGCGAAGTCCGGACTTGGCTAGGCCTGGACTTGGCTAGGCCTGGACTTGGCTAGACCTGGACTTGGCTTAGCCTGAAAGCTTGACTAGCGCGGGTAAAGTCGTGGCGTTCGGGGGGATCTATGCGTCGACAATTCGCGCTTGTTGCGGCCACTGTGCTGGGATGTTCCGCGCCACTAGGCGCGGCCACACCTTCCAACGGCGGACCGTATAACGCTCTGTTCCTGCAAGGCGGAATTGGGATCGAGCGAAGTCTTGCGAGTTCGGAAAATCTCGCCCGCGCTGGCGCGCCCTACACCCTGTCCGCATGGGTCCGTCCAACCGCAGTTCAACCCGGCCGGTTCACGCTCATCGCCCTTGGCGACCCGCTCGCCAGCTGCCGCTGTCTCGACGTCGAAGGCGGGCGACTGCTGGCCGTCGACGGTTCCACGACGATCCGTTCGTCGATGCTTGCCGCCGGTCAGTGGACCCACATCGCGCTGATCTCGGATGGGAGTCGGATCCGTCTTTACGTAAACGGCAAGCCGGCCGGACAGGGAAACGCCCGTTCGGCATCAGTTGCGCCGCGGATTGGCGTTGCACCGGTGGTCGAGGGTCGCGACCATTTCGGCGGCTCGCTCGTCGGCGCGAGGATCGACGACATGGCCATGTCAGCGACCGAGGTGGCGCAAGCCTATCGCAACCGTCCGTCGTTCGACCTGGTCCAGATGTGGAAGGTCGGTCAGGGCTGGGAGTGGCAGAAGACCGCCAACACCGGCTATTGGCAGCAGCAGGATCCGTGGACCTTGCCGAAGAGTCAGGTCGCCTACAGCCCGCCCGTGGCCTTACCAGTGCCAACCGCCCCCGAGTTGCAGCCGGCCGGCGATGATCGATGGATCGTCAATGGCTGGCAGCTCGCCGCGGCCCCCGGAGTCAAGGCCGACGGTGCAGCGCTGTCGCTGCCTGGCCACCCCACCGGCCAATGGTATGCAGCGACCGTTCCCGGGACCGTGTTGGCGACCCTGGTCGATCGCGGCGTCTATCCCGACCCCTATTACGGACTGAACAATCTGCGCATTCCAGAATCGCTGGCGCGGCAGAATTACTGGTACCGGACGAGCTTCAGAGTTCCGCCGGAAGCGGCCGGCAAGCGCATCAAGATCGTCTTCAACGGGATCAACTATGCCTCGCAGGTCTGGGCCAACGGACAGCGGCTGGGAGGAACCAGCGGGGCCTTCATCCGCGGCCAGTTCGACCTGGTGCCGGTTGCCGACGAGAATGTCATTGCGGTGCAGGTGATGCCCCCGCCGCACCCCGGCATTCCCCACGAGCAGTCGATCGCTGCGGGCGTTGGCGAAAATGGCGGCCAGCTTGCGATCGACGGCCCGACGTTCGTCGCGACCGAGGGCTGGGACTGGATTCCCGGAATCCGCGATCGCAACACCGGTATCTGGCTGCCGGTCGAGCTTGTGGCCACAGGCCCCGTTGGAATCGGCGATCCGCACGTGGTGACCGACCTACCGCTGCCGAACATCGACAGCGCCGACATTTTCATCACCGTTCCTCTGCACAATGGCGCGCGAGTGGACCAGCGCGTGACGGTGACGGCGCGGTTCGACGATGTCGCGGTCGAGCAGAGCGTGATCGCCCGCCCAGGCGCGAGCGAGGTCAGGTTCACCCCGGCGCAATTCCCGCAGCTCCATGTCCTTCACCCGCGGCTGTGGTGGCCCAATGGCTATGGCGACCCGGCGCTCCACGACCTCGCGCTCGAAGTCCGGGTTGGCGGCGCCGTGTCGGCCACGAAAAAGCTCCGCTTCGGAATCCGCGAGGTGAGTTACGATCTGTCGCTGTTCGACGGCGCGGGCCACCTTCGCCGGGTCAATGTCCAGCCGACCGAAGGCGGCCTGAAGGGCGAAAAGCTGATCGATGTGACGCACACGGGAATCAAACAGAGCCCGCACGGATTTGTGGAATCGCTGACCACTGCCGGAGAACGTTCCAGCGGCGTGGTCGATGTCGCCGAGTCCCTGCCCGAGCCCCATTTGGTGATCCGCGTTAACGGCGTGAAGATCGCCGCCCGGGGCGGAAGCTGGGGAATGGACGATGCCATGAAACGCAGCGGGCGGGACCGTCTGGAGCCCTATTTCCGCCTCGAACGCGAAGCCCATATGAACATCATTCGCAACTGGATGGGAACCAACACCGAGCCGCAATTCTACGACCTCGCCGACGAGAACGGAATGATGGTGCTCAATGACTTCTGGCAGTCGACCCAGAACTTCCAGGTCGAGCCCGAGGACCCGCAGCTATTCATCGCCAATG
>JBDSSR010000206.1:0-4267 GCA_039928675.1 Sphingomicrobium sp.
TGCTCGGGAACCGCCCAGACGTTGCCGCCGTCGTCGACCGCGGCCACGCGCAGCACAGTGACCTTGGGAATTCCGCCCGACTGATGGAATGCACGGCCCGGAGCACTGTCGATCAACCCCTCGTCGGCCATGTCCTTGAGCAAGCGCTTGAGGTCGATCTTGGCCTGTCCCGACAGCCCGAAGGCGCGGGCAAGCTCGCGCTTGCCCGCCGGCTGATCGGAGGAAGCGATAAAATCGAGGATCTGCTTGCTGGTTGGAAGGCCGGCGGGTTGGCGCTTGCGGGGCATGGTTCCGGCCCTAACCCGGGCTAGCGCAACTGGCTATCCTTGCTTCCCCGGCGGTTGATGGTCGAGTGAGTGACGGCCTTGTCGCGCTCCGACTGGCAGGCGACGCAGGTACGCACGCCAGCGACGGCCTTGCGCCGCTTGGGCGGGATCGGGTCGCCGCAATCGTCGCATTCCTCGGCGCTTTGACCCGACGGAGTCAGCGCCCGGGCGCGAAGCACCGCGTCCTTGACGGTGTCGTCGATCTGATCCTGAACCGCCCCGTCGCGGGTCCAACCACCGGCCATCGCCTGCTCCTGTTCGCTAGATCGTCCAAGCGCCGTCGCATCAAAGCCCATGCGGGCGGGCCTGTTCCCCGGGATTGGCCTCGATCAACTGGAATTGAGCGCCGTCCGGGTCTAGGAAGACAGGCCATCCCCTCCCCCAGACCTGCAGGACGCATACCAATGCTTCGAAGCATCGACCATTTCATCGGCGGTTCCAGCTTTGCTTCGGGAGAGCGGCCAGACGGTCAAGGATTGGCGGAGGTGTTCGACCCCAATCGGGGTGAGGTCCAGGCGCATGTCCGCCTCGGCACCGCGGCCGACCTTGCCAAGGCGGTCGATGTAGCGAAGTCGGCCCAGCCGGGATGGGCAGCGACCAACCCGCAGCGGCGCGCCCGGGTGATGTTCAAATATAAGGAGCTGGTTGAATCGCACATGGAGGAGCTCGCGCATTTGCTGAGCTCGGAACATGGCAAGGTCATCGCCGATTCCCGAGGCGACGTTCAACGTGGGCTCGAAGTAATCGAATGGGCGTGCGGCATCCCGCAGGCGCTCAAGGGCGAATATACCGTTGGCGCAGGCCCCGGGATCGATGTCTATTCGATGCGCCAGCCGCTTGGCATCGGTGCCGGAATCACACCGTTCAATTTCCCCGCGATGATCCCGATGTGGATGTTCGGGATGGCGATCGCCTGCGGCAATGCGTTCATCCTGAAGCCAAGCGAGCGCGACCCGAGCGTTCCCATTCGCCTGGCCGAGTTGATGACCGAGGCGGGGCTGCCGGACGGCATCCTCAACGTCGTCCATGGCGACAAGGAAATGGTCGATGCGATCCTCGACCATCCCGACATCGCGGCGGTAAGCTTCGTCGGGTCGAGCGACATCGCCCAATATATCTACTCACGCGGGACCGCCAACGGTAAGCGGGTGCAGGCCTTCGGCGGCGCCAAGAACCACGGTATCGTGATGCCCGACGCCGACCTCGACCAGGTCGTCAACGACCTTGCTGGAGCCGCTTTCGGATCGGCCGGCGAACGCTGCATGGCGCTGCCGGTGGTCGTGCCCGTGGGCGACGACACCGCCGACCGGCTGCGCGACAAGCTGATCCCGGCGATCGAGGGCCTTCGGGTCGGCGTATCGACCGACCCCGAAGCGCATTACGGCCCGGTCGTCAGCAGCGCGCACAAGGCCCGCATCGAGCATTATATCCAGATGGGCGTGGACGAAGGCGCCGAGCTGGTGGTCGACGGCCGCGGCTTCAAGCTCCAAGGCCACGAGCAGGGCTTTTTCGTTGGCCCAACGCTGTTCGACCGGGTGACGCCAGCGATGAAAAGCTATCAGGAAGAAATTTTCGGTCCGGTCCTCCAGATCGTCCGGGCCAAGGACTTCGAGGAGGCGGTGCGGCTGCCGTCCGAACATGACTATGGCAATGGCGTCGCAATCTTCACCCGCAACGGCCATGCGGCACGCGAATTCACCGCGCGGGTCAATGTCGGAATGGTAGGCGTCAACGTGCCCATCCCGGTTCCTGTATCCTATCACAGCTTCGGCGGCTGGAAACGATCGGGCTTCGGCGACGTCGGCCAATATGGCATGGAAGGCCTGCGCTTCTGGACCAAGAACAAGGTCGTCACGCAGCGCTGGCCAGATGGCGGGGGCGACGGGGGCGATGGTGCGAGCGCCTTCGTCATCCCGACGATGGGCTAGGAGGCGGCGGGTCCACTCCGAGCTGTTGGGCGTTGGGCAAGGATCAGGCACAAGGGAGATGCGACCGTGGGCAGACTGGAAAGATCATTGCTTGTCGGCGCTGCGGCCCTTGCCGCGGCGAGTTGCACCAAGCCCGCGGGGCAGCCGGCCGAGCAGAATATCGTTGTCGACAACGGCGTCCTGGCCAATGCCGAAATCGAAGCCGTGCCCAACGATGAAAGCAGCGAAACCGCGAACAACGAGATGCTGAACGGCGAGGACAATTCCGGGGTCCGCGACCTCAACTCCAGCTCCAACACCGATTAGGAAAAGGCTCGCCCATGAAGCTATATTATTCGCCCGGCGCGTGCAGCCAGGCACCGCATATCCTGATCCACGAACTGGGACTGACCCACGAGGCGGAGAAGGTCGATCTCAAGTCGCATACCCTGGAGGACGGGAGCGACTATTACGGCATTAACCCGAAGGGGTCGGTGCCCGCGCTCGAACTGGAAAGCGGTGACGTGCTGACCGAAAATGCAGTGATCCTGCAATTTCTCGGTGACCGCTCAAGTCTTGGCGAAGTACTTCCGCCGCTCGGGCAGTTTCGCCGCTACCGGGTGCTCGAATGGGTCAATTTCATCACCACCGAGCTTCACAAGAGCTTCTCGCCCTTGTTCTCGCCCGACGCCGGCGACGCCACCAAAAGCTTCTTTCGCGACAAGCTTGGCCACAAGTTCGATTATGTCGAGCAGGATTTGGGCGACGGCCCGTTCCTGATGGGCGAGGAACTGACGCTTCCCGACCCCTATCTGTTCGTCATGCTCGGCTGGGCCGAAAAGATGATCGGTCTCAACCGCTGGCCCAACCTCGCCGCGTTCCGCGAGCGGATGCTGCAGCGTCCGTCTGTGCGCAGCGTGCTGGAGTTCGAAGGATTGCTCGAAAAGCAAGCGGCGGGCTAGAGGCCCGGGCAATGACGCAGTTCGACCTTATCGACGACCAGCTCCAAATCCAGGAGATGGCGCGCAAGTTCACCGCCGACGCAATCGTTCCGTTCGCGTCCGAATGGGACGAGAAGCATGTGTTTCCGCGCGACACAATTCGCCAGGCGGCCGAGCTCGGTTTTGGCGCAATCTACGTGTCGGAGGAAAGTGGCGGGATTGGCCTTGGCCGGCTCGAGGCGGCGCTGATCATGGAAGCGATGGCTTATGGCTGCCCATCGACCAGCGCATTCATCTCGATCCACAACATGGCCAGCTGGATGATCGACCGCTTCGGATCGGCCGAGTTGAAGCAGAAATACTTGCCCTCGATGATCACCATGGAGCGGATGGCCAGTTATTGCCTGACCGAACCATCCTCCGGCTCTGACGCCGCAGCGCTGAAGACCAGGGCGGTACTGGACGGCGACCATTATGTCGTGTCCGGATCCAAGGCGTTCATCTCGGGCGCCGGCGAAAACGACATCTACGTGACCATGGTCCGAACGGGTGAAGACGGCCCCAAGGGCATCAGTTGCCTGGCCATTGAAAAGGACATGAAGGGCGTCAGCTTCGGCGCCCAGGAAAGGAAACTCGGCTGGCATTCGCAGCCCACTGCCCAGGTCAATTTCGACGAGGTTCGAGTGCCCGTCGAAAACCGCATCGGGGCCGAGGGCGAAGGCTTTCGAATCGCCATGATGGGGCTCGACGGCGGCCGCCTCAACATTGGCGCCTGCTCGCTTGGCGGGGCTCAGCGCTGCCTCGACGAAGCGGTTAAATACACCCGGGACCGCAAACAGTTCGGAACGGCCATCGCGGACTTTCAGGCAACCCAGTTCACCCTTGCCGACATGGAAACCGAACTTCAGGCCGCTCGCTATTTGCTCTATGTCGCAGCGGCCAAGGTTACCGCCAATGCCCCGGACAAGACTCGCTTTGCGGCGATGGCCAAGCGGCTTGCGACCGATACCGGATCGTCGGTCGTCGATCGCGCGCTCCAGCTGCACGGCGGCTATGGCTATCTGATGGACTATCCGATCGAGCGCTTCTGGCG